>CAMPAP010000001.1 GCA_946631935.1 uncultured Lachnospiraceae bacterium
ATAAACCTTGGGAAGATCCCTGTATGAATGAACATCATTTTTGTAAAAATCACAGAAAAGAGTCTCGGAAGTGGGACGTACGCACATTCTCTCCTGAAGAGGTTCAAGCCCGCCATGGGTAACCCACGCAACCTCGGGGGCAAAGCCCTCCACATGATCCTTTTCTTTTTCAAGAAGGGATTCGGGAATAAACATGGGCATGTAAACATTGCGGACACCCGTCGCTTTGAATCTCTTATCAAGCTCTGCCTGTATATTTTCCCATATCGCATAGCCGTCAGGCTTGATCGCCATACAGCCTTTAACGGATGTGTATTCGATGAGCTCTGCCTTGCGGACGATATCCGTATACCACTGGGCAAAATCCTCATCCATAGATGTAATCTCTTCAACCATTTTCTTGTCTGCCATAATTCACCTCATGTTTTTCGCTAATGCGGAATTTATTATTTCTGGCGAAATATTTTCGCCGGGAAAGTCTCAGAACAGTAAAGTCTCAGAATCTGTGGTGTCCGCCACCGCCGCTGTGATGTGAACCGGAGTGATGCGAACTTGAGTGATGCGAGCCGCTGCTGCGGTATGAACCGCCGCTGCTTCCGGAACTGCTGGATACAGGAGAATAGCTTTTGGTCTGACCCGTGGTCTGTACCCTGGGCTGTGAATATTTTAAGGATTTCGATGCACCTTTTAGCAGTTCTCTGGCGGATGTGGTCTGTATCTTTGATGATGCGCTGATCCTCAGATAATTAAAGAGGAAAGCCAGCATCAGGGCGATAAGTGCAGAGCACGCATACTTCATGGGGCGCGCTATCTTTTCACCGTTTAAAAGCTTATAGATCTCAGCAAACCCTTCGGATGCGCATCCGTAATAATCTTTCTTTGACGCATATCTGTAGATATTATCAGTAATATCATATCCGTAAGAGTCGGTCACGACCCGGTGGAGGGCTCCGTCGGAATAGATGCTTATCTCCCTTGTGTCCATATCGATAATAAGCATTGTACCGCTGGCCGATCCGAACATATACTCATAAACAGCAGTGGAATAAGACATGATATCTTTGTAATTATTCTCATCCGTCGACACAAATGCCACGTTTCCGTATTCGGTTATGCCCGTCATCTCGGAAGAAAGCTGTTTTATCTCCGTCTGGGACAAAAGCTTAGCACCGTCATATACCACCACTCTGTAGCCCGTTTCCGGGTTCGTCTTATCGATTTCCGGATCAGAAGTGCCCGAAAGAGGGTTATATGCCCGCACCGATACTGCAGGTATCATAACTGCTGCGATAACGGAAAGAGCGAAGGCTGCAATGATCTTTCTTAACATACCTTTTCTCATCATTCATCACCTCCCCTTTTGTCAAACTGGGGCAGCGGTCTTGTGGAAAGTTTGTTGTGAAGACCGGTGATATCGAAAAACGAAAGCAGCACTCCGGCAATGCATACCATTGCCGCAATATAATAGTATTCATCCGCCGCAGGGGCTATAAACCATACCAGTATCGAAAGGATTATGCCCAAAAGCGGCTTAAGGCACAGAACAAGTTTATCCATTCCGGGAGATTTTACCTTTACATTCTCAACCTCAATGATCTTTTTGTTTACAGCCTTATCCTTGGCTTTATTAAAGAGCGGAATACCCACGGCTACAAATAAACCGATACCCGCAATGCCAAAAGGCAGACATACAAAAACAAAAACAAGCACTGCGATCACATAGTAATAAAAGGGGACAGTTCCCTGTTTCGACTTATATGACGGGGCTGATACGGGAGGAACGGCTCCTGATGATTCTCTGCTTTCGCTTGCCGCCTCATTTTTCTTTTTTGCCGCAAGGCCCAGATCATCAAGATTATTCTCACGTGCGTACAGTTTGTTTTTCTTATCGCAGATGATCCCCATGGATACGCATGCAAGGACCACGGAAATAAACAGCATGAATCCGGGTCTCATAACAGAGCTTGGTATAAAGAAAAGGATCGCGAAAAGAACCGCAGCGATTATAAGTGAAGACAGAATGTACTTCTTATAATCTATGGGCACATCCATTGCCACCTCGCCGGTCTGTCCGTTGATGACGGCATATGTCAGACGGTCCTTATGTCTGCAGGACAAAAACCACACCGGAAAATACCCCATTCTTGTCTGTGCCTTGTCCGGTTCAAAAGTGCCGGAATTCAGGTTGATCACTCTTTTGTTTCTGATGGATTTATCCGACGTGATCTGTGAATAGATCTCGCCCGTTACCATGGATTTATATCTGTCTACATAAATGGAAGCATCCGCATCCGCAGCATCGGCATAAAATCCGCTCATATAGGAAGTGTTAAAGGGAACCGCCTGGCTAAAATCAAATGGCGCTATCGCTTCACTGAGGGTGTCGGAAAACTGGGACGAAGCGTCATAGGAAAGGCCGTTATAACTTGCTTCAACATTTGTTGTGACATTATAAGTCGTGTGGATGATATAATCACCGCTCCTTCGATCGTCTTTGGCCCCAAAGGAGATCTCTCCGTTTTTGCTGAAATCATATACCCAGTAAGGCATATAAATTCCGCGGAATTTGTCTATCACAACATCTTCCTTCATATACCCCGGAGCGTAAAGGGCTTTTTTCAGGTGCTTCTTATATATATCGCCACACTCCTGTTTTGTGATCTTAAAGGGAATGATACATTCAGGCGCCCTCTCTTTACTGATGCGGCTTGCAAGAACCGTGGAAGCTCCGCAATAGCTGCAGAAGGTAGCAACGGTATTATCATTTGCAAGTATCTCTCCGCCGCACTCCTTACAGGTATAGACAGTGGTTGTATATTCACTGTATCCCGTTTCGGAAGAATCATCCGGCTGAGTCTCCGTATATGTCTGCTCCCGGGCATCATCTTTTTGAATAAGGGAATCCGGCGAAAGATCCGTATCACAGTAATCGCAGTGGAGAAGTTGCTTTCCGGGATCAAAGATAATATTTGCACCGCAGTTAGGACATACAAACATCCAGGTTCCTCCTTAAAATATTTCTGAACAAACACAAGGCGGCCCCTGTTAAATAGCAGGAGCCGCCGTATTTTTCCGGGTCATTTCTGGAACTTGTTAACGGCCTTTGAGGCTATCATCACCTCACCGTGCTCTTTGAGAATATCGGAGCATCCGCTTCCGGCACCGCAAAGCTGGGCAAATTCAAGAGCCTGGACACAGCTTCTTGAAAATCTGTCATAGGATGCCTTTCCCCTTGCAAGATGCAGATAATATTCATCGCCCATCTTGTAAAGCGATGAATCCACTCTTATCCTTGCGGGAAGTCCCTGTGAATACTCTATGAAATCAGCCAGATATCTGAAGGAAAATACCGCCTCATTAACATCCACGGCAGGAGTCTCCTCCCTGCCGGATGATGTTTCATTCTTTTTTACGGGAGCAGGGATCGCAAGTCCGCTCTGTCCCAAAGCGGGAAGGGCTCCATACAGGCCTGTGCTTCCTTCACTTTCATCCCTTACATGCTCAAGAAGCTGTTTTAACGTCTCGATAAAACCGCTGATCTTATCCGCATCAACACCGATGGCAGGATCTTTTTCCGAGAATGTAAGGACCATTCCCTGTTCGGGAACCATCATTATCTGCATTTCAAATGCAATCTTCGGAGGCTGGTAACCCACCTCACTCTTTGCGGTCTCAATGATCTGTCTTAAAAGTCTCTGGGCATTTTCGGACCTGGAAATAAAATCACTGTAATCTACCTTGTAGTAGGCCAGCTCATCCTTTGACAGGTAACATTTAATTGTCTTGTCATCTACTCGTTCTATTTTCATATAAAGTACCTCGTTCCCCCGGTACCTAAGAAATCCATTTATACGTAATTACAATATCATATTTACCCCAATTTGTACAGTCTGTGGGCATTCTGCCAGGTCTGTTCGCAGACCTCTTCGGGACTTATTTTTTTTATCTCCGCAACCTTTTCCACCACCACATCCAAAAGCCCGGAAAAGTTCCTCTCTCCCCTGTGGGGCATGGGTGCAAGATATGGGCAGTCCGTTTCCAGAACTATATTGGATAAAGGTATGTATTCCACCGCTTCAACAAGTTTTCTGGCGTTTTTGAAGGTTATCACGCCCCCTATTCCGAAATAGAACCCCATATTCAGAAAATCCCTTGCGCTTTCGGCAGAGTAGGAGTAACAGTGTATGACTCCTCCTATTTCCCCCGCTTTACATCCCTTCATTATGTCTATCGTATCTTTTGCCGCATCTCTTGAGTGCACTACTATGGGTATTTTTGCCTCCTTTGCAAGAAACATCTGATCCTCAAAACATTTCTTCTGAAGAGGTCTCGGATCATCATCCCAGTGGTAATCAAGTCCTATCTCTCCGACAGCCACGCATTTTTCTTCACTTTTTACGCTCTCACACAGCCATTTCCATGTTTCTTCATTAATATCGCTGCAAGAGCCCGGGATCACCCCCAGGGCGCAGTACATCATTTCATATTTTTTTGACAGTTCAAGAGCCGCCTTCGAACTTTCTATACCTGCGCCTATATCCGTAACCTTTTCAACGCCATAGGAAGAAAGAGATTTAATTATGCTCTCCCTGTCCGGATCAAATGCACTGTCATCGTAATGAGCATGTGTATCAAAAATGTGTTTCATCGCATATACATCCTGAGTTCCTGCACGCAGATACCGTAAAAATGCAAAAGGAAAAGGCCACAAACCCGCGTCAATAGCAAGCCTGCGACCTCGCATGCACCGCCAGGGGCTCGAACCCTGGACACCCTGATTAAGAGTCAGGTGCTCTACCAACTGAGCTAGCGGTGCTTTTTTAGTGCAACAACGAGATATTACCACCTGGAAAAACAAAAATCAACAATTATTTTCATTTTTTTCAAAAATTCATATTTTATCCGGAGCGATGGTATATTCTTTGTTTCTGGGGAAGGGCGCATCGATATCGACAGGCGACGAAAGAACGATGTCTTCGGAGTTTTTGCCTATCTGTATCTCATATTCTCCTGCATAGAGGATATAATCCCTGAATTCTTCGCTCCAGTGTGCAAAATCCCGCGCAGTCAGGGTGAAATCAACCGTCCTGCTCTCTCCGCTTTTAAGGATGCCTGTCTTGACGAAGCCTTTGAGTTCTCTGACAGGTCTTGGAAGCCCGCAGTTTTTAACTCCCACATAAAGCTGGACAACATCACTTCCGGCTCTTTTTCCCGTATTGGTGACCTTGACCGATACACGGATGGATTCCGGCTCTTTACCGTCCTTTATCCTGCTGATATCGGTCTTAAGATCGGAATATTTGAATTCTGTATATGAAAGACCGTATCCGAAGGGGAACAGTGTCTTTATCTTTTTTGATGTGTAATATCTGTATCCGACAAATTCTCCCTCATTATATCTGACAACATTATCACATCCGAAATAGTAAAGATATGAAGGAGTGTCCTCAAGTCTTACAGGGAAAGATTCGGGCAGTCTTCCGGAAGGGTTCACATCCCCGAAAAGAACATTTCTTACAGCTTCTCCGGATGCTTCTCCTCCGAGATATGTTTCCAGTATTCCCTTAACCTTCGATATCCAGGGCATTTCCACAGGTGCGCCGTTCTGAAGGACCACCACAACATTTTTGTTGACCTCGCTGACAGCATCTATCAGGGCATTATGGGAATCGGGCATTCTGAGGTCTTTGCGGTCATCTCCTTCCGTTTCAATTGCCTCCGGAACACCTGCAAAAATGACACAAACGTCGGCGTTTTTTGCCGCCTTTACTGCATCTGCTATAAGCTTTTTATCCGGAATATAGTCG
>CAMPAP010000002.1 GCA_946631935.1 uncultured Lachnospiraceae bacterium
AAGTCAAGTGCTCTAGCCGGCTGAGCTAGTGTCCCATAGATATTAAATTAAAAAGGGTGGATAATGGGATTCGAACCCATGACCTTCAGAGCCACAATCTGACGCGCTAACCAACTGTGCTATACCCACCATAACGTGCCCGAAGGGATTCGAACCCCCGACCCACGGCTTAGAAGGCCGTTGCTCTATCCAGCTGAGCTACGGACACAAAAAACACACAACGAATATATTATCGAAATAGATCCATAATGTCAAGAATATCTCATCGAAAATATCAGATATTTTCGATGAGATACGATCAGATGAATCAAATATTCTTAAAAGCCGGATCCGTTCCCGTATCCGCCGTTGTTACCGTTATCACTTCCTCCATCGCCGGGATTCTGCGAATAAGTTCCGTAAGGATTGGAGCCGTAAGGCTGCTGGGTGTTCTGCGCGTTAGGATCCTGGGGCTGTGCATATGGATTCTGCGCATAGGGATTCTGAGTATATGTATTCTGAGAATACCCATTCTGAGCGTAGGGATCCTGCTGACCGTACATATTCTGGGACTGATTGTAAGGATTCTGCTGACCGTACATATTCTGAGCGTAAGGATTCTGAGCCTGAACATACGGATTCTGCCCCTGGGCATAAGCGTTCTCCCGGCCATAGTAAGGGCGATTCTTGTGGAACATGGTCTTTGAAATGCCGATCACAAAATAGAAAATTCCGGGAAGAAAGATGATCCCCACAGCATATCCGCCGCTTATGTTGAAAGCTTTGGTGATCTTTATGGCACGCATGATCCTGACAACAAAAAGGAAAATACCTACTCCCACCATCGCTATAAACGAGAATCCCAATATGAGTGAGTAGCTGTCTTTATACTCTCCCGAAAAGCCTGCGGCAATAGCCACAAAGATATATATAAAGAATACGATCGCAGCAATGGTAGTAACGATCTGTCCGATAAGATATCCCCAGAACCAGTTCTTGAACTCAGCTATCTTAAAAAGAAGATAATCCTTATAATAGGGTATCAAAGCTCCCCATCCGTTCTCACCGGCTTTGTCGAACATCTTCCACATTCCGATGATCCCGAGGATCGCAATGGCTATCCTGATAAGGTCTGATATTGCGCTCATTCCTGTGTTGGCCGCAGATATACTGCTGAATTCTTCAAGGAATTCTTCAAGGCCGTCCATATTCCCTTCCAGTGCATCAAAATTCATTTTTCTCTCCTCCTTATGTCGTCATCTCTGATGACAAAAAACTAAGCTGCGAGCCAAAGTGCGTCAGAAAGCAAAAAAATAATATATAAGATAACCAAATACTATGATCCAGAAGATGGTCGCAAAGGGCTGTTTGAATATACATCCCACGATCTTAAAGGGCAGCTTTATCGCCGCTCCTACTATCTTGAGCACCAGCCACAAAACTGCAAGAAAAATAATGATCACAAGTAAGGTTACCATTTTTTTACCTCAATCTCACATCTTTAAATATCGGCTTTTAAACAGCTTTTAATATAATAACATGCATGAAGCAAAAATACATCTTTCACAGTCTTCTTTTTTGACATACAGGCATTATGAAGGTAAAATTTTATCATTAAACGAACAGGACAGATACGATGAAAGAAAACAAAGATCAGAAAAAAAACTTAACCAGAAAAAGAATATTTGACATAATACAGATCGGAGCAGGATGCGACTTTCCCAGCCGGTTATTCGATTACACTCTTATCACGGTAATCCTGGCAAACCTGCTGTCGATAATCCTTGAATCTTTTGATTCTGTTTGCATTCCGAAAGAAGTATACAAATGTATTGACCTGTTCAGTATGGCATTTTTTCTCATAGAATATATACTCCGTATAATGACCTCGGACTTCCAGTTCACCGGATGTTCAAGATTTACTGCGGCAATTAAATTCATATTCTCATTTGACGGCATAATCGAACTTCTTACCATACTTCCTTTTTATTATCTTTCCGGTTTTGTCGTTTTCAGGATCCTGAGAGTCGTACGTATTCTCAGGCTGTTCAAAGTCAATTCAAACTACGACTCGCTTCAGGTCATAGGTTCTGTATTCATAGAAAAAAAGACCCAGATCCAGACATCCCTTATGATCATACTGATGCTGATGCTCTCATCAAGCATATGCATGTATTCCGTGGAAAGCGAAGTCCAGCCTGATGCCTTTCCAAATGCACTCAGCGGAATGTGGTGGGCCGCAAATACTATCTTTACCGTAGGTTACGGAGATGTGTATCCCATCACTTTAGTGGGACAGATAATAGGCATCATCGTCAATTTCCTTGCAATGGCGGTCATAGCTATCCCAACCGGAATAATCTCCGCAGGATTCGTTGAAAAATACACGATGATAAGAAGAAATCAGGCTGTAGGAGAAGAAAAAGAAGGTCTGATAACAATTACCGTCGACGACGATACGCCGTTTTTCGATAAAGAGATCGGAGAGACCGAGGACAAGGAAAATCTCGATATCCTGGTGCTCATAAGAGACGGGGTATGTGTTGTCCCCACAAGAAACATAATCCTCAGAAACGGTGACATACTGGTCTGCAAGAAAGTAAACTAGATCAGTTTTCTCTTTGCAAGATTCTTTATAAGTCTTATTCTGTAACGGACCATCTTAAGCACGGGATCGTGTGAAAGACCGGTCTGATTGCCGTCATGGCGTCTGTATCTGACAAGCTTATCCTTCATAAAAACCGGTTTTTTGTACTCTCCGTGTTTTTTTTCAAGGACAAGTCCTATCCACTGATCATGCATTTTGATATTTGCGGGAATGGGCAGAATGTCCTTCAAAAACTCTCTTCTGAATGCCATGCAACACCCGATATAACTGTTTTTGACGATATTTTTCCAAAATCCCTGATGACAATTTTTTAATGCAAAAAAAGAAGGTGCGAGAACCTTTTTATTATCCGAATCCACAAGCACTGCATCATGGACCACAAGTGATGCATCACTGCGCAAAAACTCGCCAAGGACTTTTTCAACCTTGCCATCCTCCCACAGATCATCCTGATCGGCAAGAAAAATAAACTTTCCTCCCGCAAGTCTTAAAACGGAATTGATATTTGCAATGATACCTTTTCCGGGACCGGGCACAACTCTGACTCTCTCGTCATTTTTTTCAAATTCATTTATGATCCGGGCGGTGCCGTCATCAGAACCGTCATCGGATATGATGAGTTCATCATCGGCTGTCAGCTGCCTCAAGATCGATCTGATCTGTTCACTTATATATTTTTCACCGTTATATGAGCAAAGGCACACACTGATCCTCTTATGAAGACTCATGAAAGCTTCCACCCCCATTTATTGAAATACTTTATCATTGAGCTCATATGTATCATAAAAAGCTTAAGGCTCCTGTGAGATCCCTTATTCCAGAAATGCACCACCGAAGCCTTCGGATAATACATACATTTGTGATCCCTTCGGATCTTACGGCACAGATCCGCATCTTCCATATAAAGGAAAAATCTTTCGTCAAAACCGCCCACGTTTTTAAAGACCGATGATCTTACGCACAAAAAAGAGCCCTGGGGAAAAGGAACCTCATGCTCAGTTTCGTAATCCTCATCCTGCATGGTGTGGTATGCATATCTTTTTTTGAATCCAAAGGGAATGAATCTTCTGAGAAACAGATCGGTAACGGTGGGATCCCTTCTGTACACGGAAAGCAGATTTCCTTCATTATCCGTAAGTCTCGGAACAGCCGCGCCAACGTCGGGATTTGCTTCCATATATTCAACCAGTTTGTCCACCGCATCCGTTTTAAGGACCACATCGGGATTTACTATGAAAAAATAATCACTGCCTTCCCCCGAATCTTTGAAAGAAGCATTATGTCCTGCTCCGAAACCCACATTCTTCGGCATATCCACAATGCGGACATCCCCGTATTCCGAAACAATATCTTCAATGGCTTTTCTGTCTCCTCCGTTATGGACCAGCAGGATCTGTCTGCTTACGGAAGTACCCCGCTCAATGGAATCCACTGCATCCTTTATACTGTCCGTTTCGCCATAGTAGACGATGGAAATGAGCACCTTAGCCATAACTACTGTGCCCCCCTGCCGGTAAATACGATCTTTACGGTCTTAATCAGTATCATAAGATCCATCCAGATCGACCATTCGGAAATATACTTTGTGTCAAGTTCAACGACTTCTTCGAAATTTCTGATCTCACTTCTGCCGCTTACCTGCCAAAGACCGGTGAGACCGGGATTAAAACCAAGACGCGCCTTATGATGTGCTTCATATTTTTCATATTCATCCACCGTGGGAGGCCTTGTTCCCACAAGGCTCATATCGCCCTTGAGAACGTTCCAGAACTGGGGAAGTTCATCGATGGAGTGTTTCCTCATAAAATGACCCACCGGAATGATCCTCGGATCGTTTTTCACCTTGAACATATTGCCGTCCATCTCATTTTCCGCTTCAAGATCTTTCTTCATCTCATCCGCACCAGGATACATTGAGCGGAATTTATACAGCTTGAATTTCCTGCCGTTCTTCCCAACTCTTTCCTGTGAAAAGAAAATACTTCCCGGAGACTGGATAAAAATAATGGGACCGAAGATGACGGTACAGATGATGGTTATAACGAGACCTATCAGACTTCCGAAGATATCCATCAGTCTCTTGACTAAAAGCTGGGGACCTGTGGTTATCCTGATACTTGTGGTAAGAACGGAGTATCCGCCGCAGTTTTCTATTACTCTGTTCATTCCGTAATCATCGCGCCTGACCAGTCTGTAATGCACGGTAATACCCATCTTAAGGAGTTCCTCTGCATAGAACTGCGCCCAGTCAAGATTGTTATTTGATATAAAGACCTCATCCACAACATTGTTCTTGGCATATTCATAAAAATTCTTAAGATCCGATACAACGGGAAAATGAAGAATCTCCTCGCCTACAGAGGATTTATCGCTGAAAACGAATCCGCTGAACTTGAATTCATGGAATCTGTCCTTGGAAAAATCCCTTACTATCTGTTCCGCCTCACTGCTTTCGCAGATAACTATCAGTCTGGGACGGTTCTTGGATGAAAGCATCCTGACCCTGACTATCCTTTTTAAGACAGTTCTGCTGAACCAGAGGGCAAAAAACGATATGAACCAGAACATGTACCAAAACAGACGCGAATAGATCTCGCTTCGTTTGAAGGAAACCACATAAAGGTTAAGACCGATGAATATCAGAGTGGAATGAATAAAGCTGTGCCTCATTTCCACGAAAAACATCCTGCGGATTATACCACTGTATGCATTGGTAAAAGCAGCAAGACCAAGAGTCAGAAGAAGCACGACCATAGACGCTCTTCCATACCAGAATTCATAATAAGGAAGCTCCCATTCTCTGAATCTGAGTATGTAAGCGATGATAAAAGACAACTGTAAAGTTATTACATCAAGAAGCATGAAATCAATATGCTTGACCCATCCTCTTGTAGTACGTTTGTACATTCTCTCTCCAAACGGCATATAAATAAAAACGCTTCATGGCTGTACCGATCATATGCCGAAAGTGCGGATAGAGGGACTCGAACCCTCACGCGCGAGCACAAGAACCTAAATCTTGCATGTCTACCAATTCCATCATATCCGCAGATGTTTTTCTGCCTAAAATACAAAAAAACATACTACTTATAATTTACAACAAAATGATGAAAATGACAAAAAATATGTGTTTTTTGACCTTTTGTCAGTCACCGGATATTGAAGAGATCCCCTCAACAAGTGCCGGCAAAAACTGCTGTTTTCTCGAAACGATCCCCTTAAGATAAACATCTTTCGCATCATCATCTATGGGAGTCTGGAAACCGTTGATAAGGACCTCTTTAGAACCGTCACCTGCCCAAATAACTTTGGATGATTCCGAAGGAATGAGGGTTGCCAGGAAAAAGGCCATGTCAAGTTGTTCGGCAAGCATGAATTCTTTTATGTCGGCGAGTGCTTTTTCTTCAGCGATCTCAGTCTCCTCACCGGTCATGGCATTTACCTGTGAGATCCCCACAGAATATCCTTCAATGGTAAACTTCTTAAAGTCCCTTCTGAGAAGCTGGAGACCTGTTTTTCCATCAAAATCGCTTCCTGCCCTGAACATCTCCCTGGCAAAATCATCCTGCATTATGCCGGCTATATGCGCCAGTTCGTTTCCGCACTGAATATCAACATCCGTACATGTAGGGCTCTTGTAGATAAGTGTGTCGGATAATATCGCGGCACATAAAAGTCCTGCCATTTCGGGAGTGACATCCACATGCGCTTCCTTATACATAAGATAAACAATGGTAGAAGCAGATCCCAAAGGCTGGTTTCTGAAAAAGACGGGAGAAACTGTCTCTACAGCGCTGAGCCTGTGGTGATCTATTATCTCAAGGATATTTGCGGTCTCTATTCCGGTGACAGCCTGGTTTTTTTCATTATGATCCATAAGAATGACCTGCTTGCGCCTTGCACCCAGGAGATTTCTTCTTGAGATCATGCCAATGTAATCACCCTTTTCATCTACCACAGGAAAATATCTATGATGCTTCTGAGCCATCACAGGCCTGATATCATCGGCAAAATCCGTCAGTTTGAAAATGACAAGATCCTGCGATTTCATAAAATAATCAACGGGGATCGCCTGATCTATAAGCCGGGATGCGTTAAAAGCATCATATTTTGTCACAATGATCTTCACACCTTTTTCAGAAGCAAGATTCCTGACATCGTCATCAGGTCTTGTTCCCGAGCAGGTTATAAGACACCCTGCACCCGATTCAAGACACTCTCTTGCATCCTCGCTTCCGTCGGGGATGATAACGATGTCCCCATCTCCCACTCCTGCAGAGCCTTTTTGGGACACTATCACGGATCCTTTTTCTATATATCCTCCGTCGTTACCTGATATCAGGCTCCCCTCAAGAGTTTCGATGATATTGGAATAAGGAGTTTTTGAAAGTGCGAGGATACCTCTGTCATCCGTATCCATATAAGAACCGACGATATCGCCGAGAGTTATGACTCCGCTTATCTTGCCGTTTTCTGTTATCGTAAGAGTAACAACATCCGCATCATGCATGATATTCCAGGCATTCCTGAGAGACAGCTTTGGAGATATGCCATGAATGGTATTGATATCCATGTCCATAACCTGAGTGCGGATATCCTTTATGTACTCAGGAGGTTTGACTCCGAATCTTGAAAGGACAAATTTTGTCTCGTCATTTAGATGCCCGCATCTGATGGCCTTGTAGTTTTCTCCGGTAACCCTTCTTTTAAGTTCGGCATATGCAAGAGCTGAACAGACAGAATCCGTGTCGGGATTCTTATGTCCGATAACATATACAGGTCTTTTATCCGATGAATTCATAAATTCTCCTTTCTTGATCAGGCCGGAACCGGTGACATCCTTACATATGATACAGCTTTTATTCTGCCGGTGTAAAATGCGGCATGAGTTCAAGTTTGTGAAGATTGGAAACGTGCATCCTGTCTATTTTGACTTTAATCATTTCATCTTCACAGATGCCGGTCTCTATATATTTATCAAGTATGTCATATGAAAAACCGATCTTGTCCTCATCACTCATTCCGCTGAGTCCGTCCGAAGGTGTCTTATGAACAAGCTCTTCAGGCAGCCCGATAAAGTCGCCAATTTGTCTGACCTCAGTGACGGTAAGCATTGCAAGAGGCGACATGTCTCCTGCACTGTCTCCGAACTTGGTACTGTAGCCGATATAATCCTCTGATCTGTTGCAGGTATTGATCACTCTCCCGCCGCCTTCAAGCCCCTGGGCAACAGCATAGAGCGTGGTCATTCTGATCCTTGGAGGAATGTTGATCCTGACATCGGATGTAATGACTGATCCGCTGTCTTCAAGACATTTTTTAAGAGCTTTTGTCGCATCTCCTATATTGACGACAAGATGCCTGATCTGAAGATGATCAACAAGAGCCATAGAATCCGCAATATCCGGCTGTTCTCCGTCGGGCATCAGAACACCTATCACTCTTTCCCTGCCAAGAGCCCTTACCATGAGTGCCGCCGTTACGCTGGAATCCTTGCCTCCGGATATACCGATTACAGCAGAGCAGCCTTTTGCATTTTTTTCAAAATAATCCCTTATCCATTCAGTAAGATCATTAACTGTTTTCTCGACATTTTTAAGCATTGCTTATCCCTCTCAAATTCAGGTCGTTCACATCACTCGTGTTTCATTCTCCAGTCGATACAGCGCTTAAGGTAATCAACATAGTCGGGATTTTTGCACATTCCCTTTCCTTCGGTATCCGATATCTTGGCAACGTCCTGACCGTTACACTCCGTTGTCTTCATTACAATATTAAGTGCGGGAACTTCAGTATCATTTGCAACATAGGTTCCTATACCGAATGCTACCTTTGCTCTTCCTTTAAAATAGGAATTGATCTTGTCTGCTTTTTCAAAATCGAGGGAGTCGGAGAAAAGCAGGGTCTTGGTTGCCGGGTTAAGCCCAAGTTCCTCATAGTGTCGTATCATCTTATCACCCCACTCAAAAGGATCTCCGCTGTCATGTCTTACTCCGGAGAAAAGAGTGGCGTATGTAAGTTGAAAATCCCTGAGGAAACAGTCGGTAGTTATGGCATCAGTAAGAGCCGTTCCGTTAAGAACACCGTATTCCTTCACCCATGCATCCAGTGCATACCAGTTGGAATATGCGGGATTATGTTTATGATTGCCCTGTCCCACACACATGATCCACTCATGAGCCATGGTTCCCACAGGCTTTATTCCAAACTTCCTGGCAAGATATACATTTGAAGTTCCCACAAAAAGAGAATCCTTAAACTTTGCCTTGCAGAGCCTTTCAACCGCGTTTTCCTGGGCTTTAGATGACAGTCTCCTTCTTATTCCAAACTCTGAGAACGCACCTATGTTCCAGGTTCCGTCCTCGAGCTTTTTTATCTTGTCATCCAGACGCTCATTAAAACTTTTCAGAAGTCTGTCATAATCATAACCCATTCTGAAATAGACTCCATTAACAATGGCAAGCGTGGGGATCTCATACATGGATGTATTGACCCATGTACCCTTTGTCTCAATGGTAAGCCCGCATTCAGAATCGGTTCCGATGACAAAATCTTCATATCTGGGATGCCAGAGCCTCAAAAAATCCACATAAGACGGAGCAAGCCACTTGATGCTTCCCAGATAGGCAAGTTCTTCTTCGGTAAACTTAAGATCACAGTACATTTTAATCTGCCGTCTGATCTCTTCTACCATCTCTGCCGAAAAATGAGTATCCTCATTTCTGCACTTAAATGTCCAGGTTGTCCTGTAGCTGGGAAACTGGTGATATATTGCCTGCCCCATTGAAAATTTATAAAGATCGGTTTCAAGAAGACTTACTATTATCTGATCCATGTTTTCTCCTTCTTTTTACATTCCGTAAAGATGATGCTCCAGGATATATCCGTAAACCTTATCAGGGATAAGATCCCTGTATTTTTCAGGCGCATTTCTGATCATGCTTGAAGAGATGTCTAATCCCATGCAGGAGGATATATAAACCCTTGCATTCATCTCATCTTCAAGTTTTTTCTTTTGCAGACGGATACTTTCAATGTCATCTCCGCTTCTTCTTACAACAGTCAGGATAACACCTGACAGAAACTTCCTCGCTTCATGCCAGCCTTCAACGGAAAAGAGCACATCACTTCCGCATAAAAAAAGATAATCTGTATCAGCAACCTCTGCTCCGTTTTTTATATCTTTTTCCCTGATCATATTAACGGTATCGACCGAATAACTGGGACCGCTTTTCTCCATTTCGACAGTGGATATTTCATACGGAAGACCAAGTTCTTCCAGACCTGCTTCAAGCATCTCAAGGCGCAATTTACCGGGAGTTATCTTTTTTCCGTTCTTCTCCTTAAGATAGGGATGCCCGGCCGGGATTATGATAATCCTGTCCGGGCATAATTCATCATTTATATTCCTGAGCAATTCAAGGTGACCTCTGTGAAGAGGATCAAATGTACCTCCAAATAAAGCTGTCTTCTTTACGCCTGTCTCCAAGGCTCATTTCCCTTTCCGGTCACATGAATATGACAGGTTTCCATTGCAGCAAGAGCAGTATCGTGGCTTTGGGGACTAACCCCGGCGCAACACGAAGCATCCACATATACGGGAACATCCGGACAGAAAGCTTTAAGCAAAAGAGCATTACTGATCACACAGATATCCGTACAAAGCCCGATAAGTTCTATAGATGAAAGATTTTCTTCTTCGCAGAGTTTTTTCGCCTCTTCTCCAAGCAAAACGCTTCCGAATGTAACTTTATCAAATATCCTGCATACGTCAGACAGCTCTCTTAGTTTCGAGCAGATCATCCATCCTTCGGAATCTTTAATGCAGTGTGGGACCGGAAGATTGGCGCCTTCTTCTGTCTGCATATAATCATCACCATGGGTATCCCTGGTGAAAAAAACCATGTCTCCGTTTTGCATTGCGCTCCGGATCTTTGCTTCACAGTTATCAACTATCAGGACCGCTTCCCTACTTCCAAGCGCTCCGTCTATAAAGTCCTTCTGCATATCAACAACGACAAGTAATTTCCGGCTCATATCGTTACCTTACTTACCTTTTTTCATATCCATGATCGCATCGATAGAAGAGATGCACG
>CAMPAP010000003.1 GCA_946631935.1 uncultured Lachnospiraceae bacterium
TGGAAGGCACCGGAAAAGGAAAGGGTCTTGTAAAACGCTATAAATCCGCGCTGCTTGAATATCTCCTTGAAGAGACGGAAGATCTTTACGATGATTATCATCTTTCGGAATATTGTGTAACAGACCTTATAGGTCTGGCATCCATAATCGATTCGGACCTTTCGGACGAGCTTATAAAAGCCGCAGAAGATGCGATCCTTTATGTATGTGCAACATCCGATGACTTCAGCCTTACGGGGATGAGCGTTACTCTTCCCTACGGGGATCTTCTCCTATACACCGATCTTAAGCGCATTCTTGAAAATTGTGCTTTTGACTCTGAGTATATCGAATGGCTTCATGCATTCTGCTCATTTGAAGGCAGTGAAAGATTCAACTGGGATGATTGGGGAAACAATTTCTGGGGTGAATGGGAAAGTGGGGAAGACTCAGACATCTGGGGAAGCTGGGGCAATTTTGAGATACCCGATTATATGGGAGAATGGGACTTCTGATAATAATTGACATTGCCCAAAAATGATATCGTTGATATAATTAAAAAAGTTGTTTCGCTTAAAAATACAAAAAAGAAAGGATATTAAAATGAAAAATTATTTTGATCTGTCAGGACAGGTTGCTGTCGTAACCGGATGCTCAACAGGACTCGGCGTACAGATGGCAAAGGCTCTCGCAAATCAGGGATGTAACATCGCAGCTTTGGCACGCCGTAAGGAAAAGATCGATGAGGTTGCGGCCCAGATTGAGAAAGAATTCGGAGTTAAAGCCATAGGTGTACAGTGCGACATAACCAAGACTGAAATGGTAGATTCAGCCATCGACGAAGTAATGAAGGCATTCGGAAGAATAGACATCCTTATCAACAACGCAGGAACCGGTGCTGTAGCTCCCGCAGAGGACATCACCGATGAGCAGTTCTCCGGCGAGATGGATATCGACCTTTTCGGAACTTTCAAGGTTTCAAGAGCCGTTGCAAAGAAAGCAATGATACCCGCAAAATACGGACGCATCATCAACATCGCTTCCATGTACGGACTTGTAGGAAACAAGATCTGCGGATCCGCTCCCTACCATGCAGCAAAGGGCGGAGTTGTAAACCTTACCAGAGCCCTGGCAGCTGAGTGGGGTGTCAAGGGCATCACTGTAAACTCTATCTGCCCCGGATATTTCTACACTGACCTCACCACAGAAACACTCAATTCCGATTTCTTCCAGGCAAATGCAAAGACCATGATCCCTCTTGAGAGATACGGAAATGAAGGTGAGCTTGACAGTGCTGCTATCTTCCTTGCTTCTCCCGCAAGCTCATATGTTACGGGCGTAATGGTCCCCGTTGACGGCGGATATACCTGCATGTAATAAAAAATCGTCATTAAAACAAAAACCCCGAAAGAAGTCCCGTGATGATCCTTCAAACGGATCCAGGTAAATCTTTCGGGGTTTTATTATTTTCAGCTCAGTGTTTTTTCAACTTATGAGCTACACATTTAAGGCCAAAGATGGGATTTTTTATGGCTTTTTTCATCTTATCAATATGGGCCTGCTGGTCACTTACTATCTTTTCAAGCTGTGCGTTTTTTTGGGTGAGTTCGTTATTTTTGCCTTTAAGTTCTTCCTTTTGGGAAAGTTCATCACAAAGAAGGCTGTAGGGCTTCCGGTAATTGTTCAGTTCATCCACCCCGCACACACCTTCAGTGATCATTTTCTGGAAGTGGTCTTCCATCTTATCGAAAAGATCCGCATACTTTTCATCGGTCCCGACAAATACGGAAAACGCCTGTCTGGTCTTTATCTTAGACGATACATTCTCATAGCTTTCAAAGATACATCTTGCGATCCTGTGTCTGATAAAGCCCTCGGGGATGGGGAAGTCCGCAAACCATTCATAATCGATGCATACGGTCCCTTTATCCGTGATGATGAAGTTTCCGAAGATCATATCGAGATTGATACCTTTAAGAGCAGGGATACCCTCTTCTATATCAGTTTCCCCGAACATTTCCTCAAACTCTTTCGTTTTTTTGAATGTACATCTGCAGTCATTTGAGATATCATCCATCAGGCTCTTTAAATGTACATTTATGTCACGTCTTATTTTTTCAAGCGGTTCCGAGGAATAATCGATGCAAGTATCATCCATGGGTGTGCCGGTAAGAAAATCGAAATAAAGGTCGTTACCCCTTCTCTCAAGATTCACCGGCCGGATGGTCCTGAAACACTTTTCCGCAAGACCTTTGTTTTTTTCAATCCTGTCAATATGGGATACGGCCTCGGGACAAGCCGGGGATTTCACAACATACTTTTTTCCGTTTTCAACGCAGATACGTGTATCAACGCGGTATTTTTTTGCCCGCATGGTATTGAACTTGGCATAGATACATGTTTCCCCGGGTGCATCTCCGTTAGTTGCCGTGATGACGTAGGAGTTTGCAAAGACAGGATACAGTCCGTCGCTGCAGACTTCGTTCAAAGCCTTCACTTCATCAAAGACATCCATGCGCGCTCTGTCGTAGTTCGGAGCACGGAGGGTTATGTCCCCGGGCGAAGGAAGCTTTGCATCAGAAAAGATCTGCATTGGAAGTTTATAGTCAGGTGCGGGATAACGGAACTCGATCCCGTTAAAACCTGCTTTTTCAAGCATTTTATTGAGAACATCTTTTGAAAAGGTTCTTACCCTCTCAACACCGTGATA
This sequence comes from uncultured Lachnospiraceae bacterium, assembly GCA_946631935.1. Lineage (GTDB taxonomy): Bacteria > Bacillota > Clostridia > Lachnospirales > Lachnospiraceae > AC2028. The sequence continues at coordinate 2,690 of CAMPAP010000003.1, forward strand.
TCCTTCGATGCCGTCAAACGCCCTTCCCGTGTGATCTTCGGTGGCACCGGCAAAATATTTCATTCCGTATTTATTCTCGATGGCAATATAGAGTTTGCCGCCTTCATTTAAAAGCGAGCGGCATTTTTTCAGCATATCGACAAAGGGATCTTTTGAAGAAATATAATAGATCGAATATTCAAAAACTCCTATAAGAGTGATGACATCATATTTTTCAGTAAAATCAATATCTTCAAAATTGCCGACAATTATGCGCAGATTGTCATATTCTTTGTTTCTGCGGGCATTGATGGTAGAACGCTTTCTGGAAAGATCGACGCAGGTGACCCTTGCACATTTTTCACAGAGCACACCTGTTACGGCTCCGCAGCCGGAGCCTATCTCAAGAGCGGATGCATCCCCCGGAATATCTGCCCATGAAAGGATATTTTTTCTGACATCCCAAAGATGATAAAGCTGCGCCCAGTCACTTCCGTCTTTGAGTTTTTTATCGATATCTTCTCCGCTGCTTACAATATCAAGTATCGCATCTTCCACGGACTCGCCGTCAGAATATGCATCCTTTCCCTTGTAAAAAGAAAGATCCAGTGTCACATTTCCGATTTTTTCTTCGTTCATCTTATCAGCTCTGTATCAGTGTCGCATCTTCCAAGCTTTGTCCAGATGCTTAATTTATAGTTACCTTCGGGCAGGTCAGATCTTTCAGCCTTTGCCCTGAATCCGCAATATTCGGTATCCTTCATATCATTGAGCATGTAGATATCGGGTCTGTACCAGTCACCGAGATCCGCTATGTAATAATCTTTTTCATTATACATTACAAGTTTTCTCTTCAGGGAGTAGTTTTCATTATGATCCTTATCGTAGGACCAGCCGAAGATATGAATGTATCTGAATGAATCACAGCTGTCAAAGCAGTATTTGTAATTACTCCTTTGCGGGGCGCTCTTCCACTTTTCTATTTCCCGGGCAGTCATCTTCCTGATCTTTGTTTTGCAGTCATAGAGCCACTTTTCATATCTGGGAGATCTGTCGGAATGGATCCGCGTCATGTTGATATTGTAGAAAGGATGGGGTGAATCCTTAAGAGAGTGGTATTTATAAAGAATCTCATTTTCATTGAGAAGCCGTCTGTACTTTTCTTCGTTTAAGGCATCATGCCCCCGGCTTGCGGATTCACAGTGAATGAGGCATATATCTCCTCTCATACAGTTGACGTAACCCGCATTTATCAGGTCAAAGCAAAGGGCAACATCGTTGTAGCAGACAGTGAGTCTTTCGTCGTAGCCTCCGATCTTATCAAATCTGTCTTTCCTAACCGCAAGGCATGCGGCAGTCACGGCATTGATATCTGAAGGGCATACTACGTCCCGGCAGATTTCTTCGCTTAAATGGGAGCCCTGAAGTATGTGATTTGGACCGTCCTCACAGTCTATGGTCCCGCCATGCTGTATCATGTCCGAATCGGGATATATGAGAAGACATCCCACAGCTCCGGCGTAAGGGAGCCGCGCCTGTCCGGCCATGCTTCCCAGCCACCTGCCGTCCGATATAACGATATCATCATTTAAAAAGACTAAAACATCTCCCCGGGCATGGGATGCCCCGAGATTGCACATAAAAGAAAAATTGAATTCTTTTACTTCATATACATATTTTGCATTATATTTTTCACAAA
>CAMPAP010000004.1 GCA_946631935.1 uncultured Lachnospiraceae bacterium
ATCCTTGGTCATCTCAAGCTCGGGATTCTCGGAATCCTCAAGCATTGCAAGACAGGTAGCCATGATGATGCTTCTTGCACCCTTCTCCCAGACAGGATCATCCTTTGATTCAATGGGACAAAGAACGCTTATGAGGTCATTCAAATCCTCATACATCTCATCGTATACCTTCTGCTTCTGAACACGGATTATACCGATGAGTTCCTTTCTGATGGCATATGCTTTGCCTTCATACTCATACCAGACATCACCGTACTGTGATTTGTCATTGGCAAGTTCAAGACCTTCAGCTTCTTCGATGGGATATGAATTTTCATATATCTCCTCACCGACTTTAAGATATTCCTGATACATATCATAGATGGCACCAAGAGGATTCCATCTGAATGATGAGTAAGGATCACGGAGATCAAGTACCATACAGTTGTATCCGTGCTCCTTGAGCATCTTAGAGTGCATCTGGAAAAGTTCTCCCTTAGGGTCTGTACAGATCATGGAAGAACCTGCGGAAGCATGTCCGAGGATCTGGATGACGGGGTTAACGAAAGTGGTGGTTTTACCGGAACCCGTAGCACCGATGATGATACCGTGGCAGGGCGACATAAGGTTTATATCCATATCCTTTTTCTTCTGATTGTAGACGGCGTAAACCGCAATACCGTCCTTCTTCTCTTCAGAAAGAGCATTGAATTTCTTCTTCGGGAACAGATCATCCCTCTCCTTGTCTGTAAGGAAACGTGAATTTTCCAGATTACCCTCAACGCCTTCAACCTTTGACCTGAGCATCTTTCCGGAATTTCTTCCGGGGGTACCGTTTCCGACAGCAAAGTAGAGAACAACTATAAGTATCTCAGCAACAAATCCGTAAATATATGTGGTCCACCAAAGGAGAACACGGAAATCCAAAAACTTCGGTGTCTTAAGTCTGGGCTCTCCGGCTTCTTCAGTTTCGGCCGCGTCTGTCTGCGTATCAGCATCCACCTGGGCCTCTGCATCTGTCTGAGCCTCAGTGTCGGTCTGAACCTGCTCCTCCTTTTCAGCCTGCGTCCCGAGGCTGTACTTTACGAATTCGGGAGCATTATCGGGAACTCCGATATAATGCCACTGGGCCATAGCAACAACGGATCCGAGGATCGCACCCAGCACCAGAAATATGGCAACGCCTATTCCCAGTTTCTTTCCAAAATCTTTTAAATTTTCTTTCCAGCTGCCACTCATTTTGTTCTCACTTTCAAAGCAATGTTAATCTTTTCTGTATATATCATTGCAAGCAGTACGGAGACCGATAGTCCCAGGATGCCGTAACAGGCGATCAGGATCTTACTTCCGTATAAAGCTGCATTAAGTTTTTCGTTTTCCGTAATGAAGAGGTTGACTATCGCTGTTGCGTTAAATCCTATGTGAAGCATGACGCCGTATGCGATGTTATCTTCTTTCATGGATACTTTAGCCATTATCTGTCCGAGCAAAAATGCATACAGTATCCAGAGAATGCTTCCGTGCAGAAGGGCAAATATGATACTCGAAAGAAGCACTGCCCATTTCTCGGGGAGTTTTTCCAGAAATGTATTCAGCATATACCCGCGGAATACGATCTCTTCGGTAACGGGGGCGGTAAAAAGTATTGTCAGCATCGTGAAGATCAGATCCCTTCCCAGATACATCTTCTGCGATGCATTATGATAACCGACAGTCAAAAAGAATTTTGGCAGCAGGGTCAGAAGTGCGCTTACCGCGGTTGCCGAAGCAAATCCGAAAATGAAAAAGCAGACAGCATTAAGCGGTTTCATCTCTCTGAAAAAAAGTGTGGCATCCTGCGAAAGAGTGGTCCCTTTTTTCTTAGCTTTTCTGTGAAATATGAAAAGAGCAAGAAATATACCCAGTGCGGAATAAAAATTGGCACCATAAGAAAAGAACTCTTCCATGGTCATGTCTGGATGTCCGAAGACATATCCGACAGCCATACAAAAACTCGGTAACAGTGCATACAGCGCCAGAGGCCACAGAGCCCTGAACGCCATTGCCGTATACATCCATATTTTCTGCTGCAATGTCAGCTCTTTTGTGGAGCTATCCGCCATAACCGACCTTTAATCCTCCAGTGTCAGAAGACCGGAAAAGCCGGTAACATCAAACACGCTTCTGACGGTTTCGGATACGTTTCTGATAAGCATGACACCGCCGTGCTTGTTTACTTCCTTCTGCATGGTAAGAAGCGCACGAAGTCCTACTGATGAAATGTAAACTGTCTCAGCCATGTCAACAACGAGATCATATATCCCCTTATCGGCAAAAGCTTTCAGATCCTCGGAAAACTTGGGAGCGGTCTTGATATCGATCCTCTTCTCTGCCTTATAAACGTTCTCTTCAGCCATTTTTATCATCCTCCTCTTCATCAAGGTATACGGGTTTGCCGTCATCATCAAAAACAAAAAGTCTGCCGTTTTCATCCTCGTAGCAATATTCTTCATCTTCCTGAGACTCTTCAAATTCGCGCTGTCTCATTTCAAAAAGTTCTTCCTCGGAAAGAAGATCATTGTCCACTATGTATTCATCCGTCTCAACTTCTCCGTTGAGGATGGCTTCGGCCTGTTTTGACACATATTCATATTCGGCATCGTCTGTGATGTCATCAAAGATCATCTCATCATTTGCTCCCGCGTGAAAACCGAGAATGACAAGATTCTCATTGCCTCCTTCGCCTTCCGGCTGAAGAACTATATATTCTTTTTTTTCTATGGCAAAAGTAAGAACCGGGATAAATGCCAGTTCTTCTCCTTTGTCATTTCCAAGTATCAGTCTCGAATATTCCTGTTCCAAATTGAGGCCTCCGGTCTTTCGTGAAAAACGGAATTTTTCACCTTAATATTTATCGGTTAAAGATCCAATAAGGTTATAATTTGGCATATTATAACGAATATTATTCTACAATTTATACAAGATATAGTCAATTCTCTTGTATATATTGAAGCATTTGAAGAGTTATCCGCCGCCAAACGGCCAAACCTTATTTTTTAACGGACTGTTTTACGGGAGGCTCCTTCTGGTCCTCATCCATGGATATCTTTGAGAATCTGTCAGAGCCATTCTTAGGCTGATCCTTCTTTGATGATTTCTTTGATTCCTTATTTGATTCCTTCTTCGGGTCCTTCTTGGAAGTTTTCTTTGCGGGAAGTGAATTTCTCTTCTTTCCGTTATTTATAAGGTTTCCGTCATCTCCATCAACAAGCAGTCTGAAACTGAGACGGTTGTCATCCACATCCTCTTCTTCAATGAGGTTGTTGAGATTTACCTGGTTGCCCTTGTGTCCCACTGTATTTCTCTGAGGCTGGTTTGCCATGGGTCCCGGGATCTCCACCCTTGAATGGTTGACAACAGCAAAGTCTCCCTGAACATTCAGATCAAGCCCGCCGCCGTTAAGTTCGATATGTTCCTGTCCCATCTGGACATCCAGGGCTTTTGAAGGATCAAGAAGCATGCTGCTCTTTGTTGTGGCAACTTTCATTGCCATTGCTTTGATATTGTTGGCAAGTGTCAGTCTCTGGGCTCCGCACTTTCCAAAGAAATATGAGGTTCCGCCGCCCTTTTCCGCTATCTTATTTGCGTAGGCAAATGAAGCTTTTGTAAGATCAAGATATTTTTCCCTGTATTCATTTAGTGAAGCCGAATCATCAAGAGAAACAACTGCCATCAGCGCTTTCTTCATGTCGGTAAACTGTCTGGAGTCTCTCTCTTCATTTACTCCGAGAGTCATGAGTTTGTTAAGGTATCTTACTGCTTCTCTTCTGGATGATGCATAGAATGATGACCAGGTTCTTGCAGTTTCTCCCTTTCCTCTTTTTTCCCAATCTGCAAGGGAATTATCTCTTTCCTTATATTTATCGGCAGTGATCTGTGACAAGGACTTATCAGCGATTTCCTGAGTGCTGAACAGAGTCTTCGATTCCATATTAAATGTCCTGATATGGCCGTAGATCCGTTCCGCTACCTTTGAAAAACGCTCATCCAGCTTTTTGTCGCTGCTCCAGGGCAGTCTGCCCTCACCTCTGTGGACTTCAAGAATATTCTTAATGCTTTTTTCCAGAGCAAGATACTGCCGGGGACTCTTGTTAAGATCAAGTTTTTCTGCCTGCCCCATAAGCTCTGTCAGAGCCATCACGTCGGATATGCGCTTTGATTCGTTTCCCTCGGCCATAACAAGAAGGTCATCCTTAAGGATTCCGTAATTGACGCAGTGAATTCCCAACTGTGTCACTTCATCGGAAAATGTGCGGTAATCTTCTCTTGTCTTGGAAAGTCTCTTTATATAATTGTCTTCGGTCTGCATGAGGATATACAGATCGCACAGCGCCATCCATTCGCCGTTCTTGGTTATATCCTCGGGATTGCCGTCATTTTTCTTATCGATGTCACCGGTATGACTCTTATGAGTGCTTATATATTCCCTGAGCCGGGCAAGAGTCTGTTCTCTCAAAAGGACGATCTTTTCGGGATCCTCCATTTCACCTTCACGTGCTATCTGCTCTTTTAAAAATGCATATTCGGGATTGGTGGAATTTTTAAGGATCTCGAGTTTTTCAGCCATCTCCATGAGATTGTTCTGTCTCTCTTCCTCGCTTTTGTAAAGAAGAGTATCAGGATGATCCACAAACCAGTTTTTTACAGACTCCCTGATGTTACTCTGTCTTACATTCTGGGATTCGTTGTATCTTCCGTCGGGATCTACCAGTCTGATAAGATGATCGACCTGGGAATATCTTGTGACACGAAAGAGATTACGCTTATCGTCTGAAATGTATACTCCAAGAGGGAGATCATTAACTCCGCTTCCTCTGTAATATGCCCCGGATTCCATATCAAAATATCCGTACTGATGAGCCATTCCGTCACCTGCTTCACCGGTCTGTGACATATCAACGCCTTCAAGTCCGACGCCGTGAGGAGTCGTGCCTATTATAAGCCTGTCCTGGCCTCTGGTTCTCTGGTTTCTGAAACCAAGTCCAAAGCTTTCCTTGTCTGCAAGGATAGTGAAAATGGTGGTGGAATTTACATTGGGATACTTGGAAAGATCCGGACGTCTTCTTCTGGCATCGATAACATCAGGTCCGGGAACGGGGTCTCTCTGGACAAGGTCAAATGACACAAGATCCGCAAACCCTTCATATCCCTTGAGGGAATAAAGCCAGTCAGAGATCTCGGCAACAGTTTCACTGGCAGTGACTGCTCCTCTGCTGTGTCCTGAGATATTTATGTGAATGGGCTCCTGAACAAAATTCGGATTACCTTTGTTTTCCATCCAGGTCTTCATATAAGGCTCAAGAAACTGCTTTGCGATCTCTAAACCGAGCTTTGTATTGTTTGTGATGGAATAAGCACCCTGATCCAAAAGACCAAGTCCGTCGGCAGAAGGCCCGGGGAATGTGTAACGGATCTTTTTCTTTCCGTCCCTGATGGTTTCCTTCCTGCGGAGGTGATGGTCCGTGGTATCGATATTACCGACTTTATTGATCCTGGGACCGTACTGTGCCCTGAGGGCATCCGTCATAACCTTGTCGCCGGCGCCTTCATCCTTGACCTTTCCGCTGAGACCGTGATGCTCCTTCCTGGTCTGGGCATAGCCGGTGCCTGCAAAATCAAGTTCAAGCACGATGCCGCCCTCATCCATCTGGCGGTTTCCGCGCGCATTGAACATAGGCACTGTACGGTCCTGCACATTGTCGGATTTATATTTTTCATCAAGCTGATCATAAACATGACCGCCATAGATAAGCTTTATGGCATCTCTCTGTATCATGTTTACGTGATATTTTCTCTGGGACTGGTTCAGTTCATGATTGTCCAGCTCTTCCTGTGTGAGCTTGGGGAGAACATATTCTCCGCGCCTTCTTATATTATTTCTCGATTCTTCGGATATATTGGCATTGTGGACAATTCCTCTTTCACGAAGCTTCTTTCTCTGGGCTTTCTGCTGTTCACTTTCACCGCTTATCTTAGCAACATAATAAGGGTTAAATGCTCCCTCTTTTCTGAGTTCCTCATGAAGCTCCCTGTCATTTGGATACTCTTCTGCCAGCGGACGTTTTGTGGTCACTTGCCTGAAAAGAGGTATCAGTTTCTCCTGATCCTGGGGAGTAAAATCCGCAACCACATTAAACATCTCTGCAAGGAGTTCCTGTCTGGATCTGTAGGTGTTCAGCACGGTTGTTTTCATCAGATTGATGTAATAGTTGCCCAGATTCCCGGCCTGTTCATTAGGCGCACTTTTAACCGCATCATAAAAAGCATCAATAAGTTCAAGGTCATCAAGATTCCATCCGTTATCAAGCATGCTGAACTTAAACTCATCCTTTTCAACCTGCTCCGCGGGAGCATTACTGGATTCATTCAATGCCCTGACAGTTATCTTATAATCCCTGATACGGTTCTTAATATCAGCAGGGGTAAGTTCTTCATTTCTTTTATCTGTATTGTATACTTCTATATATGCAAGTTCCTCTTCGCGCATAATGCTACTTTTCCTTTCTTAACTGATTCCTCTTCAAAAATTTATCATCCGAAAGTTCAAGATCTTTTGTATCGTTACCGGGCTTTTTATCACGTTTTCTTACGTAATCTTTCCCGATGATCTCTTCATCGATCTTTCCCCGTATCTTTCGGATCTGTGACTTAAGATACAGCTTGTCCTCTTTATCCAGCTCCGCATTTTCTTTTCCCTCATGTTTTTTCTTAAGGCTGTCAACGATCAGGTTCAGGGGATCTATAAGAAATGTTTCGATGATCTTTGCCGTTGTGGGGTAGTCAAACACCTTGCTCATGGTGATAAGGCTGAAGACCATATCCTGAAGCTGCCTTCGCCTCATTGCGGTTTCATATTCCTTCTCCATTTCCTTTTCAAGTGGAGTCTTTTCCCGCTGAGCCTCATCCCCTTCGGACATATTCTTTAGCTCATACTTAAGGACGGCCTCAACATCATCCACGCATTCCTCAAGACTCTTAAGATCTTCGGAACTTCCCATGACTTCCATAAAAACATCATTCAGGAAAAAAACGATTTTTTCTGCTGTTTCATTCATATATTAGCCCCGGACTGTCTGCCTGAAATGTTTTATTTTTTCTTTGGTACCACAGGCTTATTATTCTCAAGAACATCCTTTGATGCCGCAAGTTCTTTTTCAGCCTGAACAGGATGTCTGAGAGATTTATAATCCGGCTTATTCTTAAGCCCCCTTGCCTCATTTTCTTCTTTTACAAGCTGTTTAAGATTTGTTTTCTTATGAACAGAAGGATCTCTTTCTTCCTTTGCCTCGGTGATCTTTTCGGATCTTTTAACTTCTTTTTCCTTGTGAAAATTCTCCGAAAGATCGGCAAGTTCAAGGGTATGGGCATCCAGTCTTCCCTGTATGTCATAAAGGGGTATCTTGTCATTTTCCAGATGCCCGGACATCTCATCAAATTCTTTTCCGAATTTACCTGCATATTCGGCGATATTTGAAGCTATCTCAAGGCCATCCTTTTTCACGCCCTCTACAGCATCCTTGTAATCCCTGTTATAAGCATCCGCTGCATCCTTCAGGCCTTTTAGCACGCCTCTTATATCACTGAGACTTGAGTGATCATCAAGTCTGTCAAATTTTTCTGCGGCTTCATAAAGATTATCAAGGCCTTCGGTATCTCCTCCCTCTTCAAGGAGTTTTTTCAGATCCTTTCTGTAGATCTTCAGCCTGTTTTTAAGGGTTCCGATACCATTTTCCACCGCTTCGAGAGCACTCTGCCTGACGGCGGTCTGAACCATCTCCTCCTCAAGCTCTTCAGGAGTGACATCCGAAGGATCAATAGTCGGAGTAAGGCCTATCTGCTGGTAAGTCATTTCTCTGTGAAGTCCCGAATACAGCTGGCGTACCAGATTTACTTTCTGCTTACTCTCCTCTGCAGGCTCAGGATTATTCTGAATATATTCTTCGCAAAGACTTGTCAGCTCCTTTGCGGTATCCGAAATAAGCTTTCTGTCTCCGGATGAACCAACATCAAGAAACAGCCTCAGCTGCTCTTTGATACGCTTTATCGCAGGATCATCAATTGCCGGATCGTCCGGAAGGTCTTCGATCTCCTGCATTATCTCCAGATTTCTGTCAAGCATATATTCATGTTCATGCTCATTCTCATAGGAATAGTTCCATTCAACATCCGTTCCTGTTACTTTGTCGATTATCTCTTCTGTTACGTTAAGATCGAGAAAACTCATATCTTCACCTCATAAACCAAATGATTTATCGTATCAGCCCCAAATCAGGACGCAATAATCTACTATCCGATCATCAAGCTATATGATAAAGGGTAAAGCGTAGCAAAAGCGAAACAAAGAAAAATGCCCGATAAACGGGCATTTTTTGATTTATTTCTGGGGGATCACTATGGTAACCGTGGTACCCTCCTCTTTTTTATCAATATAGATGCTCCCCCCGCACTGTGAGGACAAACGCTCTTTGATATTCTTAAGCCCCACGCTCTGACGGTTTTTCTGACGGTCCGTAAGATGATTTGAGCCCTTTCCGTCATCCGTAACCTTTATGATGGCTTCCCTGCCTTTTTTACGGGTCGATATACCGATACGGCTTCCCTCATCATGACTGCCGACTCCGTATCTGACAGCATTTTCAACAACAGGCTGAAGTATCAAAGATGGCATGAAAAAGTCCATGACTTCAAGATCATAATCCACGGTAAATTCATTCCCGTCACTTATCTGTTCAAGCTTGATATATTCCCTGGCATGGTCAAGTTCCTTTTCGAAAGGGATCAGTTCCGTTGTGGTGAGAGACTCCAGATTACCTCTTAAATACGCAGAAAAATGGCTTATTGCAGGCTTTACCTTATCGGGCTCTTCATCGCAAAGTCCCTGAATGACCTGAAGAGAATTGAAGATAAAATGGGGTGAAATCTGTTGCATGAGAAGGCTGACCCTTGCATCGGATAATTCTTTATCCCTTGCAAGCAGTTCTTTTTCGATCTGTACCTGATAATTCATATATACGATCTGGAGCATCAGAACATATCCAAAGCCCCGAAGTGCAATACCCCTGAATATGATCTCCAGTACACACATGAATATCGGAAACGCAAGACCTGTGATAAGCCATGGGGTTTTTCTTCCGCTTTCCATATTTATCATTACGTACACATATAAAAGAAGGATCTGAAAAGCAAATATCGCCGAGTAGCAAATGGGTGAGCCGTATGAGTAAAATTCCAGAATAAAACTTTCCAGCATGAGCAGTATCTCCAGAGCGATGATCGTCCTGTCTCCAATGCCCTCTTTTTCCTCGGAAAGGTATAAACAGAACGAGATAACGGAAAACGAGGCAAAAGCCGATGAAAAAAGACGCATCATTCTAAGCAGGACAGCCCCGTCAAGCATCATGACCTGTCCAAGCATCACGTTGTAGTTATTGATAAGTTCCATTACAACGACGTGGGAAAAAATAAGGGAAATGGACAAATGAAATTTTTGTCTTGAGGGGCTGGCTGTTTTGCCTTCGTATGCAGCAAGTCCCAGATAGATCAGCAGAACAGCCGAAAGCAAAAGAGTAGCATTATTGAAGAAAAAATAACGGGAATCTTCTATCATACAGACAGCCTTTCCTTATTTTGTCGCCCTTTCATATATATCACCGCAGGTTAGTCTCACTGCCCTGTATACATTAATTCCAAAGAAAAACAAAACGACTCTTAAAAATACATAAATAAGATCGGAAGCAAAGGTGGTGATTCCGAGTGCACTCCGGGAGGAGACATATACTGAGAACAATTTGATCACCGCAGTGAAGGATCCGAGATAAAGTATGGAAAAAACAGCTCTCTCAACCGGTCCGTAATAGAGAATTGTGATCTTTGCCCCGTTTATCTCAGCCTTTCTAAGTTCCTCACCCAGCCCCTTTAATACAAGCACGATCCCGCATGTCAGCACAATGATCTCAGCCAGCTCCGAAACATTTCCCGCCAGCGCAAACCATTCATCCGCAACGGAATTCTGATATGACATTTCCACAAAAACCAGATGGGCTGTTGCTATACAGAAAAAAGAAGAAAACAGATACCATGACGAATATACATATCCGTTAAGTTCTTTAAGTCCGAATATGATGGAGCTGACCAAAGTCGCACTCACCACCTCAAAAAAAATCACCAGTGAAAATACAACTGCGTTTGCTTCAGGTGATAACGGAATAAAGATCAGAATAAGAGGAGCGGAATACGAAAAAAACCATGTCGTCATAAGTAAAAACAACATGACGGGAAGCCATCTCAAACTTTTTCTGCTGATCCTTCTCATATATCAAGATAATCTCCCGCACTGTCATAAAGAGCGCCGGCAGTCATCTCCGCCCAAGAATACTGTGTCATGTACTCCCCGCGGAAACTGTTGACGCTTTTTACATCTCCGTTCAAAAAATCATAATAATCGCATTCTATCTTATCCCGGTAAATATTCCAGGCATTCCAGTCCTTACCGATTACAGACCCGGCACCCGCCTTGATCAGATCCAGTTTAAGGCTTCGCATGATCGCCCTGCACTGCGCCTTAAGGCCGGAATCAGCTTCCCTCTCCTCCCAAAGGATGGTGCACAGTTCGTTTACAGACACTCCTGCACCTTTTCTGTCTACCAGATAAGCAAACGCTTCCTTACTCTTCTGTCTCGTAAAATGAACCGGCTTTCCGTTTGCGGAAAAGACTTCAAAATTGCCAAAGCAGACAACCTTTAAACGCCCCTTATCCCCTCCGGGGATACCCTCTACAGGCCTTCTGAGATTTTCTATCTCAGCCTGAAGCTGCTCTGCGGTAACCGGTTTGAGTATAAAGCCGCTCACATGAAGTTTGTGCGCATCAAGCGCATACTCCGGATGTCCCGTCACAAAAACGATATTCGTATCAGGTGAAAGAGTCTTGATCTTAATCGCCATTTCAAGACCGTTCATCTTGGGCATCTCCACGTCAAGCCAGACAATGTCGGGATGCGTTTCCTCTATCTTGGACAAGGCTTCTTTTACATCCTTTATTGCCTCGTGGGTTCCTGAAGGATCGATCTCATTCATTAGTGAGACCGTCTGTCTGGCAACAGTCAGTTTATCGTCAATCGCATAAGTGATCATAGATTCCCCGTATCCTTTCGACTTATTTCCACGCCTTCTTTATGGTAAGTACATTGCATCCGTCTTTTCGTTCGTATGCGCACTCGTCCATGATCTTTCTTACAAGAAATATTCCCAGACCTCCGATGGGCCTTGTATCAGCCGGCTCGTTCAAGTCCGGTTCCTCTTTCAACAAAGGATTAAATTCAGGTCCCTTATCGGTAAACGAAAGTGTGAGGGTTTTTGATGCCTGATCCGCATCAAGCCCGACAACGGCATCTCCGCCTTTATCCTCATATGCATAATGGATTATGTTGATGTAGACTTCCTCAACAACAAGAGAGATCTCATTCATGAAAACAGGATCGCATCCAAGCAGGGATAATTCCTCTTCGACAAAAGCCTGTACATCGTCCATGCTGCTTTCATCGGCAAATGTTTTTATTTCCTTCATGATGCACCTCCCCTGTTTTTTCGTTTATTCTGATAATTCCCCCACAAATTTGCAAGGAGGATGGATGCCAGTTCCAAAACTATGCCCCAAAGGATGGCAGAAATAGTCGGGATATATTTGGTGCCATTTATAACTATCAGGATCAGATCAGCAAACCACCATACAAGAACCCACTGTATGACGTAGATCCTGGTGATATTTCTGCTGATATTTCCGACAAAAGCCTGTATTTTTTTGAGGTGCAGTCCCGAGACCAGATACCATATCCCAAGCATTGCGGCATGACCGCATATACAAAGGAATGCATCTATCGTGTTCAGATGATAGAACACGTTGGCTCCTTCTCCTCCCATCATCGCATATCCCATTTCCCATTCAATGAGAGAACCTGTAAGAAGGATGACACCGCATACCGGCGATACAAGAAGAAACAGCCTCTTTTTGTCTTTGATATTCCTGTAATACTGTCCTGTCACATTACCTGCGGCATACATAAAGAACCAGTTCATTACCGGAAAATCCGACACTACTAGTCCGGCAGGATCTTCGGTACCGATAAAGAAACCGAATATGATATTAAGTACAGGGGATCCGAGGTCGACGCTTCCTATAAGAGTTCCGATCATACTCATCACCATTCCCGCAATAAGTATATGGAAGCAGTTCATTCTGAGCTTTTTAAACAGTGCCATCAGCATCATCCCGACGCAGGCAAACTGCAGAATATCACAGCTAAAGAGCAGATACGGGATCCGCTCCATATAAAATTCATAATCCCCCGTCATTCCATATCCTATCAGACCGGGAATAACAAAACGGCAAATGTTATGGATAAAACCGAAAAGACCAAGGCACAATCCTCTCTTGAAAATATGCCAGGGCTCACTACTCCTTGCATAGTTAACAACCATGCCCATGGCAAAGATAAAAAGAGGTGCTCCCAGAGGCCCTCCGATAATGGAATCAAAAAAATAAGGAACGCCGAATACATTAAGCTGTGCATCCGTAGAGCACTCACAGATCATATGAACAACCGCAAGATTGAGTATGGGGAAAGCCTTGGCAAAATCAAGTTCCACCTGTCTCCCGGAATTAGTGACATTTTTGTCAAAAATCTCTTTCAGTACCCCCGTATCCGAGACATAAGTAAACCAGCAGGACAAAAGAGTTACGGCGATGCCGACAAGAACATTGATCAGCACATTGTCAATGGTCGCAAGCCACGGAGTGATATATCCTATCACTGCCCACTGGAAAACATACAGAACCATTATCCTCCTGCTCAGCCTTTTTATGAATGAGGGCAGCCTGCCTCCGAGAAGTTTTACGATAAAGAAAGCTATCACAAACCCCATGAGCACGAGTGAAAAACCACAGATCACATTGAAGGAATCCATGGCATAGAAACTATCCTCACCATAGCCTCCCGGATTGATCGCATTCTGCGGGAGGCCTCCTTTTATGATAAAGAACTGGCTTATGGCAAAAATAACTATGCCCGACAAAAAAACACCTCCGACAAATGTGCCTCTGCGGTCCTTTTTGGAAAAACGGTCATATGATATGGCAGTCAGATATCCGAAAAGAGGATACGGAACCCATGTGATCAGAGGATAATAGGAATAGTCATTGACTCTGAAGAAAAGTCCGATAAGAGTATCGATCCATCCGTTTCCTGTAGAAAGACCTGCCCTGCAGGCGCTGTTATTGATGATGAGTGCAGCAACTATCAAAACAACGGCGATAACGGATGAGGCACGCCCCCTGACCTTCTTAAGAAGTCCAAGGATCAGCATGGAGATAGCCGCAAAGAAATAGAAATCCACAGTGATCAGCATCCAGGGGTTGTCAGAAAAATATCCCTGTCCTTCAGGGTCGAGCACTGACGGAATACAGTACTGGAAAAAATTAACAAGCACGCCGAGAGATGTCAGCTTCAGGAATCTTTTTACGTAGTCAACCGGCTTTCTCGCCCTGTTGTAATACGCGCCCCATCCCATGGCAAAAGCAAATACCCCGCAGGACATGACACCGCCGAAAAATTCGATCACTAACTTCGCTCCCAGTCCCGCGCCGGCATCAACATTCGTCATGGAATACCAGGAAGCTTCAAGAACATGAACAAATATCATGCCTATAAGGGCAACAAATTTCATCAGTTCAAGTTCATCGATTCTATTTATATGATTTTGTTCATTCATCTTGTTTTACTTCACTCTTTCTGTTGTGGTCCGTAATACTTAAAAGTAAGTATGGTTATATCATCAAACTGCTCGGCGCCGTCAACAAATATATCGATAGCTTTTCGGATACTTGCTATGGTCTCTTCAGGGGACAGATCCTTGCTCCTGTTCATGGCAACAAGCATCCTCTCTTCGCCCAAAAGTTCCTCGTCAGAATTGGTGGCCTCAGTGACTCCGTCGGTATATACGCATATGCTGTCCCCGGGGCTGAGTCTGAATTCTCTTTCCTTATAGGGAATATCCTCCATAGTCGCAACAGGAGGCGAGTGGGGATACTTATCAAGGGTGTATCCGTCTCCCTCCCTGCAGATCGCAGGATCCTCGTGTCCTCCGTTCGCCGAGACGCATTTTCCGGTTGAAAGCTCCACAACACAAAGCCATACAGTGACAAACATGTCATCGGTATCGGTTTCCAGCAGCTGGTTGTTTACTTTATAAAGAGTTTCCGAAGGGGACATCCCCTGCTGCATGCAGTTTTTTATGAGAATCCTGGAGATCATCATAAAGAGCGCCGCAGGAATTCCCTTTCCGGATACATCCGCGATGACAAGTACGATATGGTCATCGTCCGTCATATAAAAATCATAGAAATCTCCTCCGACTTCCTTGGCAGGAGTCATGGATGCATAAATATCAAAATCGGTCCTGTCCGGAAATGCAGGAAATTTACCTGGAAGCTGTGAAAGCTGGATCGATGCCGCCATATCAAGTTCCGCACCTATACGTTCCTTTTCGGCGGTTATCCTTGTGTTGGTATTTATATAATCCCTCAGCTGTACATCGATATCTTCAATACTTTTGGCCAGCTCCTCGATCTCGTCCCCTGTACGTATCCCCGATTCAAACACTTCCTCCTTCTCAATATTGGGAAGGATAAGTGATGCGCCTTTTGTCAGCTGCTTTACGGGGGTTATTATGGTGTGGTTTATCAGGAAATAGTAAAGTATGATGGATGTGATCAGTATTATGGCTGCCACCACAAGAACGTTTGCGATGGTACGTGCAACTTCAACATAAATACCAACCGCATCCGCATCAATACAGACCAGCGCAACCGGCTCACCGTTTGAATCAAAAACGGGCGTAGCCGCAGTGATCATGACCTGCCAGGCATTATCCCTGTACATTCCGAATTCTTCAACATAGTCCTTACGAAAAGTCTTTTCGATAACATCCTTGGAATCTTCATGGATAAGCTCCGTCTGTCCCAGAGTATTCTCCGGATCGTCCGTGGTTTCCCACACATAAGTAACTTCATCTTCCCCGGGTACGATCACATAAAAATACTCAAAACCGAATTCCTGATGCATCTGCCTCATTTCTTCAAGGATGCCCATATAGTAATCATCGATCTTCCGGGTCTTCAGATAATCGTCTATAAGGTCTCCGTCGATCCTTGATGCCATATACCTTGTGCATCCGAAATATACGTATTCATAATCACTGATAAGTACGGACTCCATCCTGTAAGCCAGGACAAGACCGACTGCCACGACCAGCGTTATAGCCAGGACGGCCAGACCCCTTATGAATTTTTTATCAAGTCTGCCTTTTATTCTTTTAATCCGCTTTTTTTTCATTATCGATTTTTGTACCCGTTGTTTTCTGATCAGATTCAAGCAAAATCATACGGAGTAATTATACTATATCCCGATTTGAGATAAAACAATTATTAAGGTAATGATTCTTTTATACTTTTTTCATGTTTGTTTCGCTTTTGTTACGCATATCATTTTATAATCACGTCATAAGCAAAAAAACATTCATTCCTGCCCGGTACGGTCAAACGTAAAAGGCAGCACATAAGAAAGGAAAAACAATATGCCTACATGGGAAGAAATCGTTGGAAAAATTGAAACAAAGGAACAGTTTGTCAGATTCGCAACATCCCTCAGAAGTGCAATTGAAGAGGAAGAAAAGAAGATCGTTGCCATTAAGAGAAGCCAGATACTGGCGGATTATCAGCTGAATCCTCAAAAATATCTTGACTCCAAGGGCGTTCCCTATACAAAGGAAAAAATGGAGTCCGAAAAGGTCGACAAAATGATAGCGGACAGAGAGCCTGCAGAGTTTTTCGACCAGGATACCAAAACTTACCTTGAAGAGCTTACCGGTGTCCTTACAACAACAGGTCTTCTGAAAACGTCCATCAACGAAACCTATGATCAGTTTAAGCCTGTCAAAAACGACAAGGTCACTGCGTACGGCAAGCAGATACTCAAAGAGTATATCGCTGACAGATTTGACACGGTCTCACATCCTTTTCTGGTCCCGGTTCTCGAGGAGCAAAAGGAATTACTTGCCGAGCCGTTAAAAGAAGAGATTCCTCCCCTCAATGCAACTGATGTTGAGACATTCATGAATCTCATGTCTCCCGCTCAGGAACTCGGAGAGCTTTTTGAGGAGCTGGCACCGCTCCCGGAAAAGATCGTTTCTGATATCATGGGTAAAGTTGCAACAAACACTGTGATCAGTGATAACGGCAATGATCCGGAGCCTAAGATATTCAATAAAGAATATGATGCAGAATGCAAAACCTTTGCAAAAGACATATATGACAAGGTTGAATCCGCAAAAAATAAAGTGGTGGATGATCCTGACCATCCGGCAGCAAGCAGTTTTCAGATGGAAATACTTAATTTCATGCAGATTGAAGCTGATGCCCTGGTTAACGGAATCCATCTCAAAGATCCCAAATTCACAAATCAGGGATTCAGACTCATGTCAACCCTAGGCCCCCAGCTGAACTTTAATATGTTCAAGCCCGAAAATGCAGCGCAGCTTGAAGAAGCGCTTAAGGAATATCCGCTGGACAAGCTGGCACATCTCTGCAATGAGATGCAAAAAAGACAAAATGAATACACAAAAAATGTCCTGAAAATGTCCGACGAAGAAAAAAAATCCTACCAAAGCTGGATGGAATCAAAGAATGCCGAACTTCTTGAGTTATCAAAGGATCTTTATGAAAAATCCTTAAACCCCGGAGCAAAGACACTCTCTCTTTTCGGATCACCCGACATGCTTAAAAACCAGGAAAGAGGATTTATCGGAAACAGAGGTCTGCGCTCTACCATAGATACTCTGAATGAGCATTTTGTCAAGCCCGCTATTCCTGTTGCACACATCAGAAAATTAGATGATACACTTAATGACTTCTTTACCAAGCGTGCATTTTTCTTCAAAAATGAATCAGCGGCGCACGAGGCAGTACTTGATACCGCAGAACTGATCCTTACAAATCTGAAAAAACTTCACCAGGGTACATACACCGATAAAGACGGAAAAGTCCGCCCTCTTGGGCTTGAGGAAAAAGAGGCCCTTATCAACGAGACCGTTGACAAGCTCAATACCCTCTCATCCGCAACGGACAATTACATTGACCACGCAACCAAAAACGGTACCAAAACACCCTCAACACCTACCGGAAAAGTAAGGCTTTCAGCTGCACAGGATATAAAGGCCCTTATTCCTGAGATCCAGGAAACTCTTGCCAGGGAGCAGGAGAAAGATTACAAGCTTTCCAAAAACACTTTTATGACTGTAGAGACTAATAAGGTTGCAAAAAATGCTGAAAGAAAGAGCCTGAACTTAAAAGAGCTCCAGAAACTGGATGCCATCGCTAATCCAAAGCCCGAACGCAGAAACAGTGTTCACATTCCGAATAAACGCCCTCAGATCGACGGTCCCGCAAAGAACGCAAATGTTCAGGGAGGAAAAGCAAAATAATACAAGGAGGAGATCCTAATGCCACCCAGAAAAAACACCCGGCCTTCACGCACAAACGAACTACTTAATTATTACTCAAAACTGAAAACAGACGAAGATAAGATCGACTTTATATTCGGGCAATATTCCCAGAAGAATATAGACATGATAAGGATCAACCCGGATGAAGATGACCTGATGGGAAGTCTAAGTGATGAAGTCTTCTTTCCCAAGACTGTTAACGATCAGGGAGTTAAAGTTGTTGATACGGAAAGGTGCAAAAAGGCAGTAAAATATTTTTGCAAGATGATGGTCCGGTACGAATATCTTGCCGGACTCGAATATAAAAAGAATCTGGACTCACTGCCCGAAAACCAGGAAAACAGGGAAGTTACAGCTGCATACCTTACCAAATATTCCGTTCCCGGAAGTTACCGCGAGCTGGGAAATGCGATAATGGGAAGCATCAGTATAGGAGCACCTGCAAACATTCCCCTTCCTGAGATAATAGCAAACTACATGGATGAGGCCAGACTTGAAATTTCAGCCACCCTTACCGATGAGGAAAGGGAAATCTTTAATATGGGAATAGATCTGGCAGGCAAGGACCCTAAGATCTTCGATCACCAGTCTCCCCAAAAATGCGGTCTTACCAAACAAAAGATCCGGGAAATCGAAGACAATTCATTCAATTTCATCGTTGGAAGTATCGACAGAAACTGGATGAGTGATGATACCATGGATAATGATCAGGTCATCACATATTACCAGCATGATGCCGAGCGAAACGGCAGAATGCAGCAAAGGTACATGTCCACCGATGATCCCGAAAAAAAGCTTGATTTCATCGTAAACGGCAGTCTGGGCTGTCATCTTAAGACCCAGATCACAAGCAAGCTCATACATCGTTCCGAAGGCAACGGTGATCCCTTCAGTGATAATGAAGTTACCGTAACCAATGAAGGTTTATTTTCAGAGGCCGAAAAAAAGGAATTCGGCAAATGTCTTGCGGATTACCTGTCTCCCAAAAAGCCGAACGGAACCCCTGATTTTGATGAATTCGAAAAGAGAGTCGATGCCCTTGCCGGAAAATATCTGAGTCTCAGGGATGCCCAGGGACAGTTTATTCAGGAATGTACAGATAAAACAAATAAGCAGGGAGAATATTCGGTGACAAAAGCCGGTTCCACGGGAGTTTTCAAAAAAGGAACCGAATATCATGTATCAGAAAAACTGTGCCCCGAAGCAATCAAGGCAAATGCCCTCATGCAGAGCCTGGAAGATGCTTTTGGCAGTGATGCCATGAATTCCGAATACGTCCAGAATTATCATGCGAGGAAGAACATTCAAAAGCCTCTGTCCACCAACAGAAAAATGATGAGGGACGCTTTCAATAAAGCCGTGGAGGATAAGGCTAATGAGGATATCCTTGGAAGTACCGGATTTTTCACCTACAAGGAGACAAAACAAAACAGCCCTGCTAATTTTGAATCCGAGGATCTGAATAAGATCAGTAATAAATTAGCTTCATCAATGGCATCCGAAGAAAAGAAGGAAATGTCCTGGAAGGAGCCATGGAATGATATTAACCTGGACCAGCTGAAAAAACTGGACAATCTATACTCTCAGGTAAAGGATGCGGATCACTGGTATCACATTGATTCCGATAAATTCAAGGAATTTAAATCCTCTCTGGAAAGCGCCCACAAAAAGTATGAATCTCTACAGAATATCGGAAGAAATATCAACGAGCGCGAAAAGAGAGAGATCCAGTCAATATTTGATAATGTACAGAATAAGTCCGTAAAATATCTGGGAGATAAAGCCCGGAAAGCCAGAGGCACGGACATGGGAGAAGACCGTTACCAGATCGCTCTTTCATCACTTGACGTTGCAAGTCACGGAAAAGCAAAAGAAATCGTTGATTTCCACAACACCTTCAGAGTCCGCAGCGGCTCCAAGTCTGTATCCTTTAACGACCTTACCGAAAGATCCGGACAAAACTCCAACCAGAGAAAGGAAGCCATCAAGGCAAAAAGAGAAGCCGAAAAGAACAAAAACAAGGGCAGACTTGTCAATGACAACGGACCGGAAAGAGGAAGTAAAGTTAAATAAGCAGAAAAGGCCACACAATAAGGTAAATTTATGAAAAGAAAAAAGAACCGAAAAGCAGATGCTTTCCGGTTCTTTTCGCTTGTGTATCACGACATATCACTTCCAATCCGCATGCATAAAGCATATCACAAAATGCCCGGACGCTTGGAAGGAGCTGCCACACTTTTCCTGTGCTCATTCCTATGACCGCCGTGATCAGGCTTTCTTTCTGCTTTCATCATATTCTTAAGTTCTTCTTTTTCAAGCTTTCTTCTTTTTTCACTTTGTACTTTCTCCAGTGACCGTCCTACCGTCTTACCCTGCCTGTCCAAAAGATCATCGATCTTGGTCTTCTTGTTAGGCATCTCCACGGTGATATTCTTAATGGATTGAAGGGACTTATCTCCTAAACTCCTGGCATCTTTTGATAAATTATACCTCACTCTTCCGTCACCGATATTTCCTTTTAAGATGCCGCTGTGAGCTTCTTCATATGCCTTTCCTGCTTCGGAAAGCTTCTTAAGAGAATCTTCCACCTTCGTGATGGTACTTCTTCCATTAAGTTTACTTACTTCTTTCAGAGCATCACGAAGCCTGTCATATGTTCCTGAATCGGTACCGAACTTTTTTGTTTTTTCAAGCTTTTCCAAAAGGTCAAGGGCATCAGATGCAATCCCGAGAACTTCGGACTTGAGCTGACCGACTTTTGCGATACGCTTCTCTTCACGGGCAAGCTGACGCTCGGCCTTCCCCTCTTTTTCCTTCTCCGGCTTTACATCCAGACCGTTTTTAAGGTAATTATATTCTCTCTGCACGCCTGTCAGAAGGTGGCTGATAAAGTTAAGCTCTTTGTTTTCCTCGGGATCGGCGATGGGAAGCTTTACGGATCTCATATATGCTTTGCAGCGGTCCCGTACAAGCTTCTGGGCATTCATATATTCGTCCTGCTTTTCCGGATCATCCCAAAGTTCTGCCTCAATATGCTCCATCTGCTCCAGGGCAGTGCGGATAAGCTGTGTCTTTCTGTTTTTACTTCTAAGCACAGTGGACTTTGTATGCTCGAGATTTTCATGGAGCTGTTCGTACTCTTCCTCACTCTTGTAGGAATAAGTGATATCATGAGTTGCAAACCAGTGCAGAGCAGCTTTCTTAAGGGTATTCAGACGTCTTACCTGAAGACCGTCATTTCCCTCGAAGGCAACCTGTGCAAGTTTGTCAATCTGTGAAAAATCGTCAACACGGATCAGGTTTAATCTTTCATCCGTAAAATATACTCCCTTGGGAAGATCCGAAATACCGCTTGAGCGGTAGTATTCTCCGGTAGAAGGATCAAAAAATCCTGTCTTGTGGATCTCACCGTCACCGTCAACTTTCATCTGGGAAAAATCAGCATTATCAAGTGCTACATTGTGGGACAGGACGCCAAATATCAGACGGTCTGTTCCCGTTACGGGCATGGGCGCAAAGGTCCAGTCATAATGCTGCTGGGACATGGAATAAACCACAGTGGAATTAAGACCTTTGACATCCGAAAGATCCACTCCGGGATGAGCATTCTGGTCTCCGTAGCCCGGGACGGGATCTCTCAGATCAAGATTAAACTTGACGTATTTTCTTACAAAGTCATATTTCTTCTGGCTTACAAGCCAGTCATATGCCTGTCTGACGGTCTCTGCTGCGGCAACCGCTCCGCGGCTGTGTCCTGCCAGATTAATGTGAATATCCTTAAGGGGTTTAAGAGGATTTCCGGCAGATTCCACGACATATCTGTCAAGATGCTCCTTCAGAAATGCCTTTATCTTTTCTACGGAATAATCTCTGGTCTTATTGATATTATAATCATCACGTCTTGAATTGAATCCGTCGGGACCTGCGATGGAGATACGGCTTTTTTCAACCCTGGTGCCATCGGGAAGATCCACATGACTCTTTTTTTCGCGCACGTGATCTTTACCGTCTATGCGCTTTCCGTATTCCTTATCAAGAAAGTCTGCATATTCGGGATCATGTTCACCTTCGTTACGGCTTCCCGAACTCCAGCTGGAATTACCGTGATGCTCTCTCCAGGGATGTGAAAAACCGGAACCTGCAATATCTATCTCCAGAACAGGTTCACCTGCTTCAAGCTGTCTGTTTCCCACGCTGTGGTGTATCTTTACGGTGCGGTCCTTTTCCGAGCCCTTTCTTGCCTCGTCTATATCGTCATATACTTCACTTCCGAAGACTTCCTTGGCTATCTGACGGTTGCTCTTCTGGATATTATGCTCGATCTGGGCAAAGTTTTTTGTATAAGTCTCATCCTCCGCCTCAGTGGTCTCCTTCAGGACATAGTCTTCCTTCTTTCTTAAAGCCCTGCGGTCCTCTTCACTCTTTGCGCGGTGTTCTACAGCCCGCTGCCTGACACGGGCATTAAGATTCGCATGATGCCTTACATTAACATTGTCCCCAAGATCTTTTAAGTCCTGCGCTTCATCAAAGTCTTCTAAGATCTCAAATTCATCCATCTCTTTGAGACCGTCTTCCATGACACTGTAATCAAGATCATTGGGATCTATGTTTTCATAGTCGTTATTGTTTAAATTATTGTTAACGACATTATCAATAATGTTGTTTAAATTATTGTTGATAACATTACCGATATTGCTGTTTATGTTTTTCTTCTTTTTAGGTGGCATTTTTACTCTCCAATTGCAATACCGGACTCCGGGTTTACATGGTCATTATATAGCAGGATACGTAACAAAAGCGAAACAGTCTTAAACATAGTCATAGCCAACATATGGTGGAATTAAAAAAAGCAAACACCATAGGTTGTATTTGATTCTTGACATTATATTTTTATTACATTAGAATGCATATGTAGCTGTTTATTCTGTTTGAGGAGGTAAAGTTATGGACAGTAGTACACTTGCAGCATTGGGAGGAGCACTTGTTGTTATAGTTCTCATCGGTCTTGCAATTGCAATTCTTTTGATCATTTCCATGTGGAAAATATTTACCAAAGCCGGCGAGCCCGGATGGAAAGCGATCATTCCTTATTACAACACTTACACCATGTTCAAATTCAGCTGGAAGGTCAATATGTTCTGGGTTTATCTTGCAGTTTCCATCGCAAGTTCCGTATTCGGAAGATCTCAGGGCTTCCTTGGCATCATCGGTATGATCTGCAGCCTTGCACTGATCGTTCTTTCAATCATGAGCATGTATTACCTGGCAAAGAGCTTCGGAAAGGGAGCAGGATTTACTGTAGGTCTTGTTCTTCTCAGCGTTGTATTTGTTCCGATCCTTGCATTTGGTTCCGCTCAGTACATCGGAAACACTACAGAATAAATTTCGCTTGATTTAAACACAGATTACAGATAATAAACAGTTTATTAAAAACCGAACCTTAATGGTTCGGTTTTTTTTCGGTATTTTCTTTCGGAACCCTGCTGTACAGTTCTGTCAGGGAACGGATACTCTTTTTCAGATCCTCTGACAGGAAATTGGGACGAAGTCTCCACTCCCAGTTGCCATCAGATGTACCGGGGGTATTAAGACGGGCTTCTCTCCCGAGGCAAAGATAATCCTGAAGGGGAATGATGCACAGATCCGCAACAGAACGGTAAGCCTCGCTGATGATATCCCAGACCAGTTGTCCGTAATCCGAATTCATTGAATTGATATATCTTCGGCAAAAATCCCTCTCACCGTCGTTTATCTCTTCTACCCAGGCCCTTGTGGGGGTGTTGTCATGGGTTCCGGTATAGACCACGCAGTTTTGTATGTGCCTGTGGTTTACATAGTAGCTGTCCCAGCTTGTAAAACCATACTGCAGGACCTTCATTCCGGGGAAGCCGGACTCCTTTAACAGTTTTTC
>CAMPAP010000005.1 GCA_946631935.1 uncultured Lachnospiraceae bacterium
AAGTTTTATATATCATTTAATATTTATCATTTGATCTGAAATAAATTTTCTGAAAGGATTTTTGTTATGAATACTCCTCTTTCATGGATAAAAGATTATGTGCCGGACCTTGATGTCACCGATCAGGAATACACTGATGCCATGACTCTTACAGGTACCAAGGTTGAAAGTTTTGCAAGAAGGGATAAGAACCTTGAAAAAATTGTTGTCGGTGAGGTTCTTGAAGTAAAGCCGCATCCCGATGCGGATAAGCTGGTTGTCTGTCAGGTAAATACAGGTACAGAGACCATCCAGATCGTTACCGGTGCTCCCAATGTTCACGCCGGGGATAAAGTTCCCGTAGTCTTAAGCGGCGGTAAGGTTGCAGGAAGCGCACATGATGAAGGTCCTGCACCTGAGGAAGGATACAAGATAAAAGCAGGAAAGCTCCGCGGTATCGAGTCAAATGGAATGATGTGTTCCATCGATGAGCTTGGAAGCGACTGCAATCTCTATCCCGAAGCAGATCCTGAAGGTATCTATATCTTTCAGGAGGATGTAAAAGCAGGTGATGATGCGGTAGAACTTCTCGGGCTTCATGATACCGTTTTTGAATATGAGATCACATCCAACAGAGTGGACTGCTACAGCATCCTTGGAATCGCAAGAGAAGCGGCAGTAACCTTTGATAAAAAATTCTGCCCTCCCGTGATAAAGGAAACAGGTAATTCCGAGAAGGCTTCGGATTATATCTCCGTTGAAGTTGCAGATCCGGATCTTTGCCCCAGATACACCGCAAGGATAGTTAAGAATGTCAAGATCGGACCTTCACCCAAGTGGATGCAGAGAAGGCTTGGTGCCGCAGGTATCAGACCTATCAATAATATGGTCGATATCACCAATTTTGTCATGCTTGAATACGGCCAGCCCATGCATGCTTATGATTATGACAAGATCGGCGGAAAGAAGATCGTTGTAAGAAGAGCAAAGGATGGAGATAAGTTCGTAACTCTTGACGGTCAGGAAAGAAATCTTGACAGTGATGTTCTCATGATCTGCGACGGAGAAAAAGAGATAGGTATTGCCGGTATCATGGGCGGTGAAAATACCATGATCACCGATGATGTTTCCACAATGCTTTTTGAGGCAGCCACCTTCAACGGAACAAATATCAGAAAATCATCAAGAAGGATCGGATTAAGGACTGATGCTTCGGGTATTTTTGAAAAAGGACTTGATGCAAGGAATGCGGAAGAAGCTATGAACAGAGCCTGCCAGCTTGTTGAAGAACTTGGCGCAGGCGAAGTTGTCGGCGGTATCGTTGATGTAAAAGAGCCTTTTAAGGATCTTGTGAAGATACCCTTTGAGCCTGAAAAGATCAATGACCTTCTGGGAACTTCATATACAGAAGATGAGATGATCTCTGTGTTTGAAAAAGAAGACCTTATGGTGGACAGATCCGAAGGTGTTGTCACCATTCCCTCATTCAGACAGGATCTTCTTGCAACCTGCGATCTTGCTGAAGAAGTTGCACGCTTTACCGGATATGACAACATTCCCACAACGCTTCCCGGCGGAAACGCAACAGGTGGTAAGAACATCAAACTCATGGTTGAAGACAAGGCTGGTGAAGTCGCAAGAATGTGCGGTTTTTCACAGGCTTATGTATATTCTTTTGAAAGCCCCAAGGTTTTCGATAAGCTCTGTCTTCCCGCAGATGCTCCGGAGAGAAATGCAATTAAGATCAGCAATCCTTTAGGCGAAGATTTTTCCATTATGAGAACCATTCCTCTTAACGGAATACTTTCAAGCCTGTCACTTAACTTTAACCGCAGAAATCCAGAGGTTAAGCTTTATGAGCTTGGAAATATCTATATTGCGGATTCTCTTCCCATTACGGATTATCCCGATGAGAGAATGCAGTTTACGCTTGGCTTTTACGGAAACGGTGATTTCTTTGACATGAAGGGCTGCATTGAAGAATTCTTTATAGCAGTGGGAATGAAGAAGAAAGCTGAGTTTGATCCTTCATCAGGCAAACCTTTCCTTCATCCCGGAAGACAGGCTCTTATCAGATATGAGGGCAAAGAAGTAGGATATCTTGGCGAGGTTTATCCCACTGTTTGTGCTTCCTACGATATCAAAACCAGAGTTTATATTGCGGTTATTGATATGCCTTCCATTGTTGAGTTTGTATCCTTCGACCATAAGTATGAGGGTATCGCAAAATTCCCTGCTGTAACAAGAGACCTTTCCATGCTTGTTCCTGACAATATTCTTGTAGGGGAGATCGAGAAGATCTTCAACCAGCGCGGCGGAAAGATCTTAGAGGATGTAAAGCTTTTCGATATCTACGAGGGTGAGCAGGTTGGAAAGGGCTTTAAGTCAGTTGCATATTCACTTACCTTCCGTGCAAAGGACAGGACTCTTGAGGATGCTGACGTATCCGGTGCCATGAAGAAAATTCTTAACGGACTTCAGAGTCTTGGAATTGAACTTAGAAGTTAATGATTAAGCCTTAAGCCTGGGGGCCTGCCGCGAAACATAACTGTCTCACTTTTTCGGCTCCGGGCGGAAATGCTTATTGTAAGCTGTTATAGAAACTGCCACAGGCCACTCACTTACGTTCGGGCCAGGCGAACGCATTTCCCGCGGTCGCCGAAAGTTCGACAGCTTATGTATTCGCGTCACCCCCGGCTGGTTATGCGTATTATGTTTGATGCGTAGGGCTTTAATACAGATTTTAATATTCTGGATTGCTATTAAGAAGAGCTTATTATATAAAGAATTGATTTGTTTTTTGTGTCAATACTTATGCTACATTGATTTACGGAGGTTTTGTTATGGAGTACGAAAAAATATGGAATAAATATTCTCAGGCTGATCTTAAGAAGCTTGAGAAACTGAATGCCGAATATATCGACTTTCTTTCAAACGGAAAGACCGAAAGAGAATGCGTAACACAGATAGTAAACATGGCTGAAAAAGCCGGATATGTTGAACTTGAGAAACTTATCGGAACAAAGAAAAAGCTTAAGGCAGGAGACAAGGTTTACTCGGTATGGATGAATAAATCCGTTGTCATGTTCAAGATAGGTAAAAAGCCTTTTTCAGAAGGCATCAATATCCTCGGAGCACATATCGACAGCCCCAGAATGGATGTTAAGTCTAATCCTCTCTATGAGAAGGATGATTTTGCGCTTCTTGATACACACTACTACGGAGGGATCAAGAAGTACCAGTATGTAGCACTTCCTCTTGCCATTCACGGTGTTGTGGTCAAGACTGACGGAACCACTGTTGAGATAAATA
>CAMPAP010000006.1 GCA_946631935.1 uncultured Lachnospiraceae bacterium
AGGTAATACATGAAAACGGAAAAAGAATATAAGGATCTGACAGTAAAAGAGTTTACGAAAGCGGCAGAGATATATGAGACAGACCATGCCGGAATATATGAGATGTGTAAGGATGATTATCCATATATCTCATCAGAACTTGAAAAAGAAGATTATCATGATCTTCTGGACTGCGGCTGCGGAACAGGACCGATGATCTCATTATTGTATGAAAAGGATCCTTCGAAGCATTATACAGGACTTGATATAACGCCGCGTATGATCGAAGTAGGAAAGTCCAAGAATTTAAGCGGTGTAGACTGGGTTGTGGGAGACTGCGAAGATCTTCCTTTTGATGAAAACTCTTTTGATGTAATCATCTGCTCAAACAGTTTTCATCATTATCCGAATCCACAGAAGTTCTTTGACAGCGTAAAAAGAGTGCTGAGGCCGGGAGGAAGACTCATCCTTCAGGATTATACAGCACCGAAGGTAATCCTTTGGCTTATGAACCATACGGAAATGCCTCTTGCAAACCTCGTCGGGCATGGTGATGTGGCAGCAAGATCGCTTGATGAGATCAGGGTATTTTGCAGCACTGCCGGTCTTAAGATTGAGAAGCTTGAAAGAGTAAAGAAGTTCAGATTGCATCTTGTAGCAAGGAAGTAGATATCTAAAAGGAGCGGGTAGACATGACCGTACATGAATTTGGGAAAGAAAATGAAAAACTATAGTCCCTATCCACCCCTCAGTGGTGATGTGGGACTGGTGGGCGGATTAATAGGAAAGACGGCGGCTTTTTAAGGGAGGAAACATGCAGGAAAAACATTTGCAGATTGAGGATTTAACATATAGCCGGGATGTAAGAACCTGGCTTTATGAGCGATATGGCAAGGAACAGGGAGAAAACATCTGGGCAGATGTAGTGGATAAATACAACGAATACCTGAAAGATCTGCCAGATTATGGTGGAAAGAAGAACGGACATGCTTATGCGATCTACGGAGCCCTGCTTGTATTTGCCTTGTATCCTTCGCTCCCTGACAAGCCTCCGATAGACGAACTTCAGTCCTTTGTCCAGAGCATGTTTATGAGGCCGTTTACAAAGCTGGGAAAAATATTTGATCTGAACAGAAACCCAGATATGTGCTTGATAGATATGGTTTTTAAGCGTGCCGGTAAAAGAGATCAGAAGGATATAAAAAAATATCCGGCAGGATTTATAAATGTAACCGAACCATATGACAGGGAACATCATGCCGCAAGATATCATTTCGCATAGTGCCCGAATGCGGAGTTCGCCAAAAGCCACGATCTGCTGCATGTGCTCCCGCTTTTGTGTAACAGCGATTTTTTCGGTATCAGCGAGATACACGGGAAGTTGATCCGATGCGGGACATGTGGCAATAGTGACAGATGCGACTATCTGGTCGTAGGTGACCGTAATCCTATCACGGATCTGTATGTGACAGAGGTTGATGAAAATGGATTTATGGTCAGTAGGAAGAAATAGTGCCACACCAAGAATTTACTTATAAGACAAACGCTTCTGGGAGGATGAAGATGAATTCAAATGATCGATCAGCTGAAATTGACTGGGAACGGGTTAAGCATTTACTGAAACTGGGAATTTTCGCTGCTCTTATGGTATTTGCCGCCGACATGATCCTTGGATGGGGAACCTATTACTACGATGCAGAAGGTCTTCCGCCTATGTTTGCAAGATTCCTGCTTGTATCAGACGGAAGGATCATAGCTTCGGCCTTGCTTGGTCTTATAGGTATACCGCTTGAATGTCTGTGCTGGTTTGCCGTGTATCGGATGATTAAACCATATTCTGAAAAGGATGCTCATGCTTACCGAGCGGGTATCATAGGCTGCCTTGCGTTCGGAGGATGCGGGGTACATGTGCCGTGCTGTATTGCGGCATATCTTTTGAAACGCTTTTATGAGAATGATCCTGCGACAGTTGTAACTGAAGTGGAAGGATTCCTAAAATGGTTTCTTTTGCCTGCAACGATCATATTTCTTGTTTTCTTTTTCGTAGCAGCCATTGTCCAGATCAGAGCATTTGCAAAAGGGCATACGCCGCTTCCTAAATGGTGTTTAATATTCAATATCCTGTTTGGAGTTGCGTGGATAATGATCATGAGACTGATCGGTGATCGCGCGATAACGAATGCACTGGCTGCAGCATGGATCAGTGTAGGCAATCTATGGACGATGGGAGGATTATTGGCAGTATGTTCAAAATACCATTGATTGATGGAATTAATTTGGAAGAGGTAACGGGTGAATGGTTATAACAGCTGTAGCCGTGGGAACCAGAGGAGATGTGAATCCGCTGGCGGAACTTGGCGAGGAAATGATAAAGAGAGGGCATGATTTTCGGATTCTGACATCCGAGGCTTTTCACCCGCTAATAGAGGGCAAGGGAGTTACATTCTTAAAACTTGATACTGACGCAGACCATGTGATGCAGTATCTGGTTGCTGATTATAAGACCAGTATTGATTTCATAAAGGGGATGTTCAGGCTTAAAAAGGAAAATCCTGGATTTATGGAACAGACAGTTTCGGCGATCCGTGGTTCAGATCTTGTGATGTACGGAACCTGCGGGGCATTTGCCTATCATGCGGCAGAACTCCTGAAAATACCGTGTGCGAGAGTGTTTTATTCTCCGATGGATCCGACAAGACAGTATTCGCTTTATTCGGATGATTATGATTCCGAAAAGGTCTTAAAAAGCTATGACGGGCTCCCTGAGGGGATGAACTTGATGACTATGATAGCCCTAAACAAGTGGAGAGTAAAAAACAGTCTGACGAAGTGGCGTATAAAGAGTAGCTATAAAGAAATGGAAGGGCGGAAGCTCCTGACATTTTACCCGACAAGCCGTGTGTTGATGAAGCCTGATCCTGCATGGGGTGATCACATCCATGTGACCGGATACTGGTATCATCCGGACGAGACGGGAGATGAATATCAGCCACAGGAAGATTTGTTGAGGTTCTTAAATTCCGACGAGAAGCCTATCTTTGTTGCATTTGGTAAGGCAGAGTCTGAAGAGCTTGCCGAACTTCAGATAAGAGTATTACAGGCACTTAAGGAAACGGGAATACATGCGATCATACAGGCTGATCAGATACCGAATACGGATAGAGTAAACACAGAGCGACTGTATTTTATCGGAAATGTGCCGTATTCCTATATATTCGGTAAGGTAAGAGCCGTAGTTCATCATGGCGGGAATACAACTAACGGTCTTGGACTTCGCGCAGGATTGCCGACACTTGTGATTCCGCTGGCGCTGGATCAGTATTTTTACGGCCGTATGGATCACAGGATCGGTGCCGGACCTGCACCGCTTTATATCCGTAAAAGATTATGTACAGTGGATGAGATAAAAGCCTCATTGAATGACCTGATCAGCGGCAAGTATGATAAGGAAGCACATGAGGCTTCAAAGGGAATTCTTGAAGAAAATGGAGTAAAAGAAGCGGCGGATGCGATAGAAGCGTATATAAATAAAGTGTAGGAGAGTATCTGCAAAGTATGAAACCATCAAATAAAAAGAATGTAATTGCTTTGATATGCGGCATCCTTGGATGTCTATGTTATGGCGGCGGAGACTGGCTGATGATGTATGGGGATCCGTCTCATACGGGAAAACTTATATGGCTTACTATAGGCACAGCTAATATTCCGCAGTGGAGATACATTCTTGCGATGGCTCTTGCCTTCCCGGGAATAATTCTATATGGCATAGCACTTTTTGCAGTTCAAAGCTATATTCGCAAGGATAAGGAACGTTGCACATATCATTATCTGAATGCATTCGGACTTACACCGTGGATTGCATTGCATTTGATCTACGTGGTCATCCTGAGTTTGTTTGCATGGCTTAACAACAACGGATATGCCGCGGATGCGCTTGTTATTTGTGAAGGGTTATTCTCTTTGTTTTCATGGGTTGTTCCTGCAAGTGAGGTGTTGATGCTTCCGGTGTTCATCTACTGGTTCTATCTTCAGATCACCGGCAGGACAGTATTTGCAAAAGGAATTGCATTTACAAACGTGCTTTTTATTTTTGCAGTATTGAAACTCGTTGTAAGCCTGATGCCGGAAAGCGCATTCAGGCTTGGCTTTACCAATGGTCTAATGAGCGAAAGTATGGCTGTATGGTTTGCTATCATGCTGATCATGGAGTTTGTCCATGAATACACGCTTGCATCCGGCGGATCATATCGCGACCGCGGATACAAGAAGAAATAAGCATTTAAGGATGGGACAGTAATAATGTGGAACAAATCATATCCGAAATCGTGGGGCAGACTTTTTGAAAGATACTGCGATGAGTATCTTCCCGACAGGAAGGAAGAAATCTGTATCCGTGCCGATAAAGAATATAAAAGACTTTTAAGTGAGATGCCGGATCTGGGCGGAAAAGAAAACGGTATGGCCGAAAATATGGGCACGTGGTTTTCTATCGTTGCTTTTTATGAAGCAAGCGACCATGAGATTGACGGGAAGGCATTTCAGATCATTCATGGCTGGCATATCGACAGACTGCGGTTTCTTGGAAAGATCGTTGATGCCAATAAAAACAAATGGCCATATAAGCTGTTTGAGAAGCTATATGCGAAGTATGAAAGACAGGTCAGAGAGCACCAGGCAAAGGGCGAGTGGACGGAGACCTGGGGAATAAGGATAAACCCCGATAACAGGTCGGAGGGGTACAGCTTTCATCTGATCGGATG
>CAMPAP010000007.1 GCA_946631935.1 uncultured Lachnospiraceae bacterium
GGATATCGTAATCCCAACAGAACCTATAAGCTCGTTACTCTTGGAGAGGGCGGAGTCATTGGCGTATATGATGACCTTGATCTTAATCCCGCAACTATTTCCGCAAATGTAAACTTTAACGGATATGCAGTAGTTCTTGCATATTGTGAGAATGCTGTAAACACTGCAAATACCGCAGTTGCAAATCCTATTGCAATCCCTGTTTCAACAACTGTTGACAACACCCCCATTTACACAGCGCCTCAGCTTTATACCACTCTTACTCATTATGAGTTCGCAAAGAGTAAGCAGGGACCTGCCTGCCAGAGCATCTTCAAGGCATTTACTCCTGCAGGATATACCGAAGTTGAGCAGTATTCACTTAAGACAAACGGAACCGCAAATCTTTATGTTAAGAACGGTCTTGCTACAGTAAATGTTGCAGGAACATATTCAAACTACAAACTCATAACTGTAGATAATAAAGGAAATGCACAGATCCTTGATGATCTTGATGCTGCAAACGGAACAGCTACTTTCCTTGTTAATTTCTCAGGTTATGCATGCTGCCTTGTAGCAAAATAATTGAAGATTTGCAAAGTATTTAAATGATACAGATCATGCCGTTCCCTCTATCTGGAACGGCATGATTTTTTTTTGAATATTGTTTAATTTTTTGAGATTTTATGATATATTGGATAAGAAAGTTCCTAAGAAAATTTCAGAAAGGTAATTGTCTATATGGATACTAAGATTTTACTTGATAGTGGTACCAATGAACTTGAGGTTCTTGAGTTTACACTCGGTGAATTCTCTTATGGAATCAACGTTGCTAAGATCAAAGAGATTATTTCTTATCAGGACGTTACTCCCGTTCCCAATTCTCATCCCAGTATTGAGGGAGTGTTCATGCCCCGTGAGACCATGATCACTGCTATCGATCTTAAGAATTGTCTTGGAAGAGGACAGTCAGAGCCCGGCGGTTTATTTATAATCACCAATTTTAATAATCTTAATATTGCGTTTCATGTAGAAACTGTTCTTGGTATTCACAGAGTTTCCTGGAGAAATATCATTAAGCCCGATTCCACCATTTCAACTGCTGAACAGTCTGTTTCTACAGGCTTTATCAAGAAGGAAGGAAAGGTTGTTATAATTCTTGACTTTGAGAAGATCATATCCGACATAAATCCTGAGACGGGTCTTAAGATCAGTGAGATCGAGGCTCTAGGTGAGAGAAACAGAAGAGATGTGCCCATTCTCATTGCCGAGGATTCTGTTCTTCTTAACAAGCTGATCGTAGATTCTCTTACCGCTGCAGGTTATGACAGGATCATTCATACAGAGAACGGCCAGAAGGCATATGATGTCATCGCAGAGTGCAAGGCTGACGGAACACTTGATGATCATGTTAAGCTCGTTATTACGGATATAGAGATGCCTGAAATGGACGGCCACAGGCTTACAAAGCTCATAAAAGAGGATGAAAGGACCAAGAATATTCCTGTAGTTATCTTCTCATCACTTGTTAATGATGAGATGAAGAAAAAAGGAGAAGCTCTTGGTGCGGACGCCCAGCTTTCAAAGCCTGAGATAGGTAACCTGGTAAAGATCATTGATGATCTTTGCGAGAAATACAATTTATGATATGTTTATACCGGCTCTGCCTTATTGGCAGAGCCTTTTTTTATGCTTATAACAGGGTGTAATTCGTTTACTACTATATGTTTTTATGCTAAAATAACTATGTTTGTGCATATAGTTAAATGAATTGAAATAACGTTTTGATGGAGCGAAATAATGTCGTCGTCAGAAGATTATCTTGATAGTTTATTAAAATCCATGGGTGTACCTCCGGAGCTTGCCTCTCCTACCAGAAAAGAGGAGCCTGTCTCTGTGCCTGAACCGCAGCCGGAGTCTGAATCCGTTTCAATTCAGGAACCCGAAGTTTCATCCGAGCCCGAAATAACTGAACTTGAAAATGCTGAGCCTGAAACGTCTTCTGAGCCCGTTATCGTATCTGAAGATGTGTCAGGAGTTGAAGATATTCCTGCAGATAATGAAATTCCTGCAATGGAAGATGTACCTTTCGTTCAGGATATACCTGAAGTCGATAATTTAATTTCGGACGTTGATATCTCCTCAGTAGAGGATGCGTTTACGGCAGAAGAAACACCTGCAGTTGAGCATGTTGTTGCGACAGAAGAAACACCTGCAGTTGACGATTATCTAGCAGGTTTGGATATTCCTTTGGTTGAGGATGTTGTTGCGGCAGAAGAAACACCTGCAGTTGACGATATTCATGCAGGTTTGGATATTCCTTTGGTTGAGGATGTTGTTGCGGCTGATGAAACACCTGCAGTTGACGATATTCTTGCAGGTTTGGATATTCCTTCAGTTGATGATGTTGTTGCGGCTGATGAAACGCCTGCAGTTGACGCAGTATCGGCTTCGGAAGATGATTCAAGACCGGAAGAAGCACCTGAGCTTGGTATGGATGAAAATAACTCCACTCAGATGTCTCTTGAAGATTTCTTTGCTGAAGCTGTATCTGAATCCGGAACGGAACCTGATGCTGAAACTACACCTGAGCCCGAGCCTGAACTCGAGTCTGAACCCGTTCCTGAACCCGAGTCCGAGCCTGAACCTGAGCCCGAGCCTGAACCCGAATCCGGGTCTGAACCGGAGTCCGAGCCTGTTCCTGATCACTCGGATGAGATACCTAATCTTATTGATATAATGAATGAAGATCCCGCTTCTTTGGATGTTCATATTGATTCTGCGCCTTCTCTTGAAATTCCCCGGGATGACATCTCCATTGGTGACGAAGATCTTTCGGATCTTATGAATGATCTGATGAGTAAGATCAATGAAGAGGATTCTGATTCGGTTGCAGACGAAATTCCTGAGATGAGCCTTGCTGATGAAGAAGGGTCTGAACCGGAGGTTACCATTCCTGCTGAGGACTCACCTTTGTCTGATGAGAGTATTTCAGCTGATGCAGCCGGGATCGAAGATACTGTAACAGAGCCTGTAGCTGATATGCCTGTAGAAGTTGCAGCCGGTAATGAAGATGTTTCTGATGATGGTGAACCTGAAACGTCAGAAGATTCTAAAGAGCCTCAGGATGATCTTGATGCACTTCTTTCGGAGCTTACCGCAGATCTTTCCACATCCGGTAATTCGAGTGATGTAGGGGGAACAAGCGATTCAAGTGAAGAAGTAGAAACCGTTGAAACAGTAGATGCCGTTGAAACAGTTGAATCCGGTGAAACCGTTGATTCAAGTGATGCTAAATCAGGCGATGCTTCAGAAGAAGATCTGTTATCTGATTCTGATTCCAATATGGATGCGGTATGGGAGAAATTATCCAAAGATCCTACTGCATTTGATGATCCGGAGCCGGAAAGTCCTGATAATGAAATTGAAAATAATGAAAATGAAGTTCCTCTTAAGGATGATTCCGATTCCGAGATAGATCTTGATGCACTTCTTGACGAGATGAACGGACTTGGACTTTCGGGTGATGATGATTCATCTTCTGACAGTGCTCCTTCTGATTCTGAAAACGATGTATCCGATGATACAGGATCTGATGTATCGGATTCAGAAACATCCGAATCATACAAAGATTTTGACTTAGATGCAGAACTGGCCGAGCTTATGAAGGAAGAGAATGAGTCTGTGAATCTTCCCGGCGAAGACGATATTGAGGCCATGCTTAATAAAGCCAGATCAGAGGGGCTTTCCGGTGATGACGACAGGTCCGAAATGAGTCTTGATGATCTTCTTGCAGCAGACAGCGGTTCTGCTTCTGAAGTGGCAGATCTTCTTGATAAAAATGAAAATAACGAAGCTGTCGATCCCGGCATTGAAGCACTTTTGAACGGTACTGATGAAGACTATGTAAATGGCCCTGCAGATTTAGAAGATGCCTCGGGGGAAGCTCCGTCTGAAGGTAAAAAGAAGATGTCACTTGCCGAAAAGCTTGCAGCCAAAAAGCAGGCAAGAGCAGAGAAGGCAAGACTTAAGAAGGAAGCAAAAGAAGCCAAAAAGGCCGCAAAAGCTGCCGGCAAGGATATTAAGGCTGAAAATGAATCTGTTTTAGGCAATGCTGATAATGCGGATATGTCCGATGTTGATGCTCTTCTTGCATCCGCTAACGAAGCAGCCAATCAGTCAAGGGAAGCATCCCTTTCTACCGATGCGGTTCCTGTTCCCAAGAGTGAGGACACCTATGAGGAACCCATGATTTCAAATGAACCCGAAGAGATGAGTGCTGCAGACGAAGCGGACTCGCTTCTTGCTGAGATCATGGGAGAATTTTCCGAAGATGATGCATCGGGCGATCCTTTGGCAGATCTTGATGAGCCTGCACCGGAAGCTGATAATTCTTCGGATGAACCCGTCAGCATGTCTGCCGATGATCTTGATGCTCTTCTTGAAAAAGAAAAAGGTGATGAAAAGCCCAGGAAAAAGGGTCTTTTTGCAAAACTTCTTGATCTTTTGACCGAATCCGATGATGATGTCGATGAGGCATCAGAGATAAAGCTTTCCGATGAAAACGCCCAGGTATTGGAAGAACTTGATGCAGAAGGCGACGGAGGAAAGAAGAAAAAGAAGAAAAAAGATAAAAAGGGCAAGAAAGGCAAAGAAGCTTCCGCTGAAGATGAAGGTGAAGAAGACGGCGAAGGCGGTTCTAAGAAGAAAAAGAAAGCAAAGAAGCCCAAAAAAGAAAAAGCTCCCAAGGAAGAAGCCCCGGACGAAAAGCCTGCTAAGAAGCTTAATAAAAAGAAAGTTTTTGCAGTATTTGCTCTTTGTCTGACGATCCTTGTTGCGGTTTTGATCGTTTCAAATCTCATGGGATCCTATTCCGTGAAAAAGGAAGCAAGACAGGCATACTCCGAGGGTGATTATCAGACCGCATATCAGGATCTGTTCGGTCAGAATCTGAATGAATCAGATGAGATCATATTCAAAAAATCAGAATGCATACTCAGGATCAGACTGTGGCAGAAGGAATATGAGCTTTTAAGTCAGGAATCCGATATAAAGGCTCTTGATTCTCTGATCCAGTCAGTAAGCCAGTATCCCGGATTGTATCAGTCTGCTGTTAAGTGGCAGTGCCTTGATGATGTTGAACCTGTTTATAATGAGCTTTTGAGTGAACTTGAAACCAAATACGGTCTCAGTGCTGAAGATGCTGCCGAAATTGCCATGATCAAAAAGGATGTTGATTATACCAGGGCTATTTATGAAGTGGTTAACGGTAACAGAACCGGTCAGGCTGAAAATGAGGAACCCGAAATGCCGGAGCCTGAACCTGAACCGATACTTGACGAGATTCCCGGAGAATCGGATCCCGGTGAAGGAATAATATTTGTCGATCCTTAAAGGTTTATATGATAGCTATAATCGATTACGACGCAGGTAATGTAAAAAGCGTTGAAAAAGCAATAGAAAAACTTGGTGCAGGTCATGTTCTTACATCTGATCCTTCTGTGATAGCTGGGGCGGATGCATGTATTTTGCCCGGTGTTGGCAATTTTGGTGATTGCATGGATAAGCTCCGGCTGAGATCTCTTGACAGTGCGATCAGGGATTTTGTTAAAACCGGCAAGCCTTTTCTCGGCATCTGTGTAGGGCTTCAGCTTTTATTTGAAGAAAGTGAAGAATCTCCCGGAGTCAGCGGCCTTGGTATATTAAAAGGTAAGATCAAAAGGTTTCCCGCTTCGTTTGATCTTAAGGTTCCCCAGATAGGATGGAATAACGTAAGATCATGTAAAGGAAAGCTTTTTGAAGGCATTTCCGATGATACTTATTTCTATTTTGTTCATTCTTATTATCTTGATTCGGCTGATCCTTCCATTGTTTCTTCAAAATGTGAATACGGTATCAGCTTTGATTCTTCCGTAGAGTCGGGAAAT
The DNA here is from genome assembly GCA_946631935.1 of uncultured Lachnospiraceae bacterium. Classification (GTDB taxonomy): domain Bacteria; phylum Bacillota; class Clostridia; order Lachnospirales; family Lachnospiraceae; genus AC2028. Next base: position 5,907 of record CAMPAP010000007.1, read on the forward strand.
GTTTTTGCAACTCAATTTCATCCGGAAAAAAGCTCGGAAGCCGGACTGAGAGTGCTTTCCAATTTTTTGAAGCTCTCAGGGGAGGTGCAATATGCTGACTAAAAGGATCATTCCCTGTCTTGATGTGAAGGATGGAAGAGTAGTTAAAGGAGTTAATTTTGTAAATCTAAAGGATGCGGGAGATCCTGCTGAGATTGCATCTGCTTATGATATGCATGGAGCTGATGAAGTTGTTTTTCTTGATATCACGGCATCTGCGGATTCAAGGGATACACAGCTTTCATGGGTAAGAAATGTAGCATCCGCTCTTTTTATCCCATTTACGGTTGGCGGGGGGATCAAAACCTGCGATGATTTTAAGGCAATTCTTCGTGAAGGAGCCGATAAGATAAGCGTTAATTCCGCAGCTTTAATGAATCCTGATCTTATAAGTGACGCTGCAATGAAGTTCGGCTCTCAGTGTGTTGTGGTAGCCATTGATGCAAAAAAGAGAGATGACGGAAAAGGCTGGACTGTATTTAAAAACGGCGGAAGAGTCGATATGAACATGGATGCCGTTGAATGGGCTGTTAAAGCCGAAAAACTCGGTGCCGGTGAGATCCTTCTTACGTCCATGGATTGTGATGGTACCAAGGCTGGCTATGATATCGAACTTACGAAGATCATATCGGAAAGCGTCTCTATTCCCGTTATTGCATCAGGCGGTGCCGGGGAGTGTTCACACTTTTATGATGCCATTGAAGCCGGTGCAAGCGCTGTCCTTGCCGCATCGCTTTTTCATTATAAAGAACTTACCATCAGAGAAGTTAAGGAATATCTTAAGGAACGCTCCGTGAGCGTCAGGTTATGATCTATGAGCACTATTACCAATGACTGGCTTCCTGCATTAAAAAAAGAATTCAGTAAGGATTATTATAAAAAGCTGTATTCTTTTATAGTCAGTGAATATTCGTCTAAAACGGTATATCCTGCAAAAGAAGATATTTTCAACGCTTTTCATCTTACGCCTTTGTCGGAAGTTAAGGTTGTTATCCTCGGACAGGATCCTTATCATGAACCGGGCCAGGCCCACGGCCTTTCTTTTTCTGTAAAAAAAGGTATTCCCAAGCCTCCTTCACTGGATAATATTTATAAGGAACTGAATTCAGACCTTGGTTGTACGATCCCGGAAAGCGGAGATCTTACTTACTGGGCAAGTCAGGGAGTCCTTCTTTTGAATTCTCTTCTTACCGTAAGGGCCCATGAAGCTTTTTCGCATAAAGGAAAAGGCTGGGAAGAATTTACTGACAGTGCCATTAAAGCTGTTGCAATGCAGGACAGACCCATTGTTTTTATTCTCTGGGGCTCTGCTGCCAGAGCAAAAAAAGTATTTATCACTAATCCTAAGCATCTTGTGATTGAATCTGCGCATCCGAGCCCATTGTCTGCATACCGGGGTTTTTTCGGAAGCAGACCTTTTTCAAGATGTAACGATTATCTTGTTTCCAATAATGTAAAGCCTATAGACTGGCAGATTAAAGACTGAATAAAAGATTGAGGAAAGATCATGGAAAAGAAAGCATTTATAAGCAAAGAAAAAGCTATGGAGATAGCATCCAGGGTTCCTACACCTTTTTATGTTTATGACGAAAAAGGCATCAGGGATAATGCAAAAGCGGTTAAAGGTGCATTTTCCTGGAATCCCGGTTTCAGGGAGTATTTTGCGGTTAAGGCTAATCCCAATCCTTATATCCTTAATATCCTTAAGGAATATGACTGTGGAACCGACTGTTCATCTTTAACGGAGCTTCAGATATCTAAAGCTCTAGATTTTGACGGAAGTCATATAATGTTTTCTTCAAATGATACTCCCTTTGAAGAATATGAATATGCATATAAGATCGGTGCCATCATCAATCTTGATGACATAACTCATATCGATTTTTGCGAAAAAGCATGCGGAGGCAGGCTTCCCGAGACTATGAGCTGCAGATTCAATCCGGGAGGAGTATTTACCCTTTCAAACGGCATCATGGATAATCCCGGAGATGCAAAGTATGGAATGACTCCGGATCAGATCTGTGAAGCCTTCACCATACTTAAAAGTAAAGGTGTAAAGCATTTCGGTATTCATGCATTCCTTGCAAGTAATACCGTTACAAATGAGTATTACGGAAAGCTTGCAGGTGAGCTTTTTGAACTTGCAGTATCCCTTCGTGACAAGACAGGTGCAGATATTACCTTCATAAATCTTTCAGGCGGTGTTGGTATCGCATACAGCCCTGACCAGACACCCAATGATATCGCAGTCATCGGAGAAAATGTTCATAAGGTATATGACGATATCCTTGTGAAAGCAGGTATGGGTAATATTTCTATTTATACTGAAATGGGAAGATTTATGCTTGCTCCCTATGGCGCGGTTATTACTAAAGCAATCCATGAAAAGCATATCTACAAGGA
>CAMPAP010000008.1 GCA_946631935.1 uncultured Lachnospiraceae bacterium
GATCCGATAGGAATGATCATTGATCTGTTAAAAAAAGCCGCTGAAGGCGGTAAACTAAATGGGTATAATGGCTGGGAGAAAGGCTGAAGTGACAGTGACTGAAGAAGTGAAAACCACAGAAATGAGTCCTTCAGTGGCAGGAGGAGAAAAGACAAGTCCGGCAGAGGCAATATCTGCAGAAGCAAGAGCGGCATCGCAAAAAAGATGGGATGCCATTGCAAAGCCTTTAGACTCTCTTGGAATATTTGAAAAACAGATAACGCAGATAGCAGGGATAACGGGAGATGCTGATGTAAAGCTTCGCCCGGCATCCCTTTTTGTTTTCTGTGCAGATAACGGAATCGTTGAAGAAGGCGTGACTCAGACAGACAGTAAGGTAACTGCGGTTGTGGCAAAAAGCATGGCTTACGGTAAGTCCGGCGCCTGCAGGATGGCAGAAGAATGCGGGTGCATTGTTAATGTTATCGATGTGGGAATAGAGCATGATGAGATGATAAGTGATATTCCCGATAAGACTTCAGGATATACGGACAAGGTCCCTGGAATCATAAGAAAAAAGATACTGAAAGGAACCGAAGATTTTCTTAAGGCTCCTGCTTTTGGTGAAGAAGAACTAAAAAGAGCCATAAGTGCCGGCAGGGAAGTGGCACAAAAAGCAGCGTCTGAGGGTATCAGGATATTCCTTGTGGGTGAGATGGGAATAGGAAATACTACAACAAGTGCGGCACTTGCATCAGCACTTCTGGGTATTCCTCCCACAGAAACTGTAGGACGCGGTGCGGGTCTTGATGATAAAGGATTAAAAAGAAAGACCGAGGTTGTAACTGAAGGCCTTGAAAAATACGGATTTAAACCCGGGAAAAAGGTGATGGATAAAGCTGAGGTGATGAAGCTCATGCACTGCCTCGGAGGACTTGATATAGCCTCCATAGCCGGATTTATCATGGGAGCATGTTACGTGCATGTTCCTGTTATAATAGATGGTGTTATCACCGCGGTCGCGGCACTTGCAGCAGTAAGACTTTACCCGGAATGCAAAGAATGCATCATCGGAAGCCATGTTGGCAAAGAGCCTTCCATGAAAATGCTTCTTGATGAGCTGGGACTTGATGCTCCGATAAAAGGAGAGCTTGCTCTGGGCGAGGGAACAGGTGCTCTGATGGAATTGTCCCTTCTTGATATGGCACTTGCAGTCTATGATGAAAGTGCGGATTTTACGGATATCAGCATTGATGCATATAAAAGATTCTGAGTGTGCATATAATTACTTTGGCGGTACTTACTCATGATGGTTTTGGTTGTGGGAGGCGCATCCTCCGGAAAATCCGAATATGCCGAGACACTTCTTATGAAGCTTTCGAAGGGCGCTCCGAAGACATATCTTGCCACAATGGAAAGCAGCAGCGATGCCGCAAAAACGAGGATCAAAAACCATGTGCGCAGAAGAGAAGGCAGAGGCTTTGATCTTTTGGAGCAGGAGAAGAATATATCTTCTGCCGCAGATATCTGTCACAAAAATGTTTTGCTGGAATGTCTTCCGACACTTGTGTCAAATGAGATGTTTGAAAACGGTCCTGACGGATTTAAGTTTCATCCTGAAGTATCAGACAGGATATTTGAAGATGTGATGAGCCTGAATGAAAGTACGGATAATCTCGTCATTGTATCCAATGATGTTTTTTCAGACGGCAAGGTTTACGATGAAATGACAGAAAAGTATATCAGCGGGCTTGGTGAACTTTCATGCAAAATAGCTGCACGTGCTGATGCGGTGGTATATATGACGGCGGGACTGCCTGAAATGATAAAGGGAGAAATAAGATGCTGAAGGCTTTGGTCATGGCATTTTCATTCTATACAAGGCTTCCGATGCCTTACATCAAGGATCCGGGAAAAAGCGGGAAATACATTCTTTCCTTTTTTCCTGTGACAGGTGTGGTGCTTGGAGCACTTCAGGTTCTGGCATTTACGGCACTTTGCAGGCTGTCGTTACCTGTATTTTTTACAGCTGTTGCAGCCACAGTCATTCCCCTGATATATACGGGAGGGATCCATATTGACGGATTCATGGATACAACCGATGCTCTCAGGTCATACAAATCCAAAGAAGAGAAGATAAAGATCATGGACGATCCACATTCGGGAGCTTTTTCCATCATCGCACTGGTCATATACGTTCTCATAAGTACTGCATTATACCATACGATATTTTCAAATATCACGGGAGAGGCTGCAGGAAGCGGGGCGGGCGTGATGATAATGCTCGGACTGTTGTTCGTTATGTCAAGGTCTTTAAGTTCTCTGACCTGTTACATTTTCCCGAAGGCAAAAAAAAGCGGGATGCTCTACGATATTACAGACGGAGCAAGGGCAGAAGCAGCCTGTCATTCAGGTTCATTGGTGCTTCCCCTGCTGTTGCTTGTGGGATCTGCCGCAGTCCAGGTGATCTGCCTGCCTGTGGCCGGCCTTATAAATATTTTGTTTCAAGTGATCCTTCTTATATATTACAGGTGGATGTGCATGAAACAGTTCGGAGGCGTGACCGGTGATACTGCCGGATGGTACCTTTGCAAATCCGAGGCGGCAGGTCTTTTTTCGATAGTTGTGTATATGGCTTTATAAAAATTTTTTTGAGACATATTCAGATACATATATATAAAAAATACACCGGAGGAAAAATGACAGTTATAACAGGCGGAGTATGTCAGGGGAAAAAGGATTTTGCAAAAGCTGAGCTTGGAATTTCTGACTTTGATATCGTATCCGGAAAAAAAACATATGATGTTAAGACCATCTGCGGATATAAGGCAGTCAGTGATTATGAGTACATCATAAGGCACAATCTGGAAAACGGCATTGATGCCATGTCAGAATTCAAATCCCTTGTAATGACCAATCCCGAAATCGTGATCATAGCAAGTGAGGTGGGATGCGGGATCATTCCGGTGGACGAATCCGAAAACACATTCCGCGAAGAAGCCGGAAGGATCATGTGCATGGCGGCACGAGATGCAGATGCTGTTTATAAAGTGGTCTGCGGGATTGGAAAAAAGATAAAGTGATAAATGAGTGATGAAGCATTAAAAAATATCATACTCTGCATATCCGTGACGCTTGCGTACATTCTGGATCTGCTCTTTGGAGACCCTCTGGGGAAATATCATCCTGTCTGCATAATCGGAAAGCTTATCTCATTTCTGGATGACAGACTTAATGAAGAATTTGACTCTCCGGGTAAGCAGATCCTTAAGGGCATTCTTACTGTTTTCACAGTCATCCTTGTATGCTTTGCTTTTTCCGGAGGCATCATATATCTTTGCTACCGCTTTGCGGGAAAATATGTCCTGATGATCTTTGCGATTCTTATTTCCGATTCGTGCATTGCTCTTAAAAGCATGAAAAAAGAAGCACTAAATGTTGTCGAAACTCTTGATATTAAAGGAACGGAAGCCGGAAGGGAAGCGGTGTCCAGGATCGTGGGCCGTGACACATCAGAGCTTGATGATGAGGGGATCTTAAAAGCGGCTGTTGAGTCGGTTGCGGAGAGTACCTGCGACGGTGTTGTTGCTCCTCTTTTTTATCTGCTGGTCGGAGGCCCTGTCCTTGCTTTCATTTATAAAGCGGTGAACACCATGGATTCCATGCTGGGCTATAAGAATGACAAATATCTTTATTTTGGAAGAGCCGCAGCACTTTTGGACGATCTGTTTAATTTTATCCCTTCGAGGATCTCCGCGCTTGCCTGGTGCCTTGCGGCATTTATCTGCGGGGAGGACGGTAAAGGCGCTTTCAGGATATGGCTCAGAGACAGATATAATCACGAAAGCCCCAACTCTGCGCAGACGGAGAGTGCATGTGCGGGATCCCTGGGGATAAGGCTCGGCGGAAATGCCGTTTATTTCGGAGTGCTGAAAGAAAAGCCTTACATAGGCGATGAAAAAAGAAGTGTGCAGCGTCAGGATGTTTCCCGGGCCTGCAGGCTGATGCAGGAAACTTCCTTTATAGTACTTGGCGCAGGGCTTATCATCAGAATGATAATACTGTATTTTGTGCAGGGAATAAAATGAAGATATCTCACGGCGGCGATATATACGATAAAAATATCAGACTCGATCTGTCGGTAAGCCTTAATCCTCTTGGATGCCCCGAAAGCGTGGGGAAGGCCGTATCTGGCAGCATCGGTCTGCTGCATCTTTATCCGGATATAAGATACAGTGCCTTAAAAGAGGCCATTGCGGGATATGAAAACAGAAGGTATGCAGGAAATGAAAGTCCTGTAAGAAAAGAAATGATAGTCCCCGGCAGCGGTGCTTCGGAACTGATCAGCGCAGCAGCCCATGAGTTTTCCGGAAAGAATGTGCTTATAAAACTCCCTGTTTTTTTCGGATATGAAAGAGCATTTGAAAATGCGGGATGCAAAGTCAGCTACATTCAACACAGTGATGGATCGGATCATCTTCCTGATGACGGCTCCGGGCTGATTTCCCGGATCACTTCCGGCAGGTTTGATCTTGTTGTCATCGGTTCTCCTGCAAATCCCACAGGTCAGGTGATCAATGAGGATTTAATGAAGGATATTGTAAAAGCCTGCAGCAAGGCGCGGAGCGTGCTCCTTTGCGACGAAGCATTTATGGGATTTGTGAAGGAGAAAAAAAAATACACTTTGGCAGGTTATCTTCCGGGAAACGGACATATGATCATCATCAGGTCTTTTACCAAACTTTATTCATGTCCCGGTCTTCGTCTCGGTTATGCAGTCTGTTCGGAGCCTGATCTTGCTGACAGGATCACAGCCCACCTTCCGGAGTGGAATATATCAATGCCTGCCGAGAAAGCCATGACAGCGCTCTGCGCTGAGACGGACTTTGCGGATAAAAGTACGGAGTATGTCTCAAAAGAACGAGAGTATATGATGAGTGAAATGTCCAAATTGGGCTTAAACGTCATGCACTCGGATGCCAATTTTATTTTTTTCAGATCTGATGAAAAGCTTTACGACAGGCTGCTTGAAAAGGGCATCCTGATCCGGGATTGCAGAGATTATAAAGGGCTTGGCGGCGAGGGGTCTTTCCGTATCGGAATACGTGATCGCTTGGAAAACGATGAACTTCTTTCAGCGTTAAAGGAAATTTTATGTCAAAAAATCTGATGATACAGGGCACCATGTCAGGTGCCGGAAAAAGCATGATCACAGCAGGACTCCTCAGAGTCTTTTTTCATGACGGAATAAAATGCGCTCCTTTTAAATCCCAGAATATGGCCCTTAATTCCTATGTTACCGACGAAGGATGCGAGATCGGAAGAGCACAGGCGCAGCAGGCATTTGCTGCAGGATGCGAGCCTGTTAAGGAAATGAACCCCGTTCTTCTTAAGCCTGACAGCAATTCAACCTCCCAGATAATTGTTTTGGGAAAACCGGTTGGCAACATGAACTGGAGCGAGTATACGCAGTACAAGAAAAAACTGATCCCTGAAATACTTGATTCATATGAAAGACTATCTGCGGATAACGACATAATCGTCATAGAAGGGGCCGGCAGTCCCGTAGAGATGAATCTGAAAGATGATGATATAGTTAACATGGGATTTGCCAAAATGGTGGATGCACCGGTACTTCTTGTTGCAGACATCAATCCCGGCGGAGTCTTTGCCCAGATTTACGGTACATACATGCTGCTGGAGGATGATGAGAAAAAAAGAGTAAAGGGTATTATCATCAATAAATTCCGTGGTGACAAAAAAGCTTTTGAAAGCGGAATCACAAAGATAGAGGAACTGACAGGCGTGCCGGTTTTGGGAGTCATCCCCTATATGGATATAAGGCTGGATGAAGAAGACAGTGAAACCTCCGAATTCGACCGGCTGCACGGAAACGGTCCCTTAAAGGTCTTTGTCATAAAGCTTCCATATATATCAAACTATACTGATCTGTTGCCCCTTGAGGAAGATGAAAGGATCACTCTTAAATACACGGATGATCCGAAGGAATTATCTAACGCTCACCTGATCATACTTCCCGGAACAAAAAATACAGAACATGCCGCAAAATGGATGAAGGAAACCGGCATGATGGATGCTTTGAAAACATGTGCATCCGGCGGCACGGCAGTATTTGGGATCTGCGGAGGTTACCAGCTTCTTGGAGAAAAGATCACATCAGCTGACGGAAGCATAATGGAAGGAGCGGGTCTTTTGCCCGTAAGCACAGTATTTGGTTCTGAAAAGGTTTTAACAAAAAGATCCGGAAAAGTAAAAACAGGTTCCGGTGCAAATGCCGCAGGCTACGAGATCCATATGGGAATGACAGGTTTTAGTGAAGGAGCATCTCCTTTCTTTGAAGATGAAAACGGTCCTGACGGCTGCGTATGCGATAATGGGAAGAGCTTCTGCATAGGTACTTATCTTCACGGGATCTTTGATTCTGATGAATTTCGTCTGGATTATATCGGGGATCTTTGCAGACGCTTTGGACTTGATGCATCTGAGGATACCCTCTCAATGGAAGCATACAGGGAAAAGCAGTTTGATATCCTTGAAAAAACCATCAGGGACAATCTGGACATCGCAAAAATATATGACATCATAGACGGAAAAGAATAATGATACTGAGACTCATAAGACACTCTGAAACTGAATACAATAAAGAAAGACGTTTTCAGGGATGCACGGATATTCCCCTTTCCGAACATGGCAAAAGCATCTTAAGAGCAGAGAAAAATATACCTGAAAAAATATATGTTTCCGGACTTAAAAGAACGGTGCAGACTGCGGAGATCATTTTTCCCGGCGCTGAGATCATTCAGATCCCTGAACTTAACGAAATATGCCTGGGAATCTTGGAAGGAAAAACCCATGAAGAGCTGAAAGATGACCCTGAGTATGTAAGCTGGCTTGAAAGAGGAGGGAGCGGCAGAGTTCCCGGCGGAGAGGATAAGGACGACTTTGCAGACAGGATCTGCAGAGGGTTTGAAAAGGTCCTGGCAGAGGAAAGGTCATCAGAAACCGTAACCGCTGTTGTACACGGCGGAACAATCATGGCTGCACTTGGAAGATATGACAGTCGCCGCAAAAACGAGTATATGGAGTACGGGATTGCAAACGGTGACGGTTACGAAATAGAGGTTACGGGCGAAGGCGCGGACATGAAGTGGAGGATACTGAAACGGATATCCTGCAGAAAGGATTCCGGACTTACGCACCTATATTATGGTCCCGGCCGGGGTAAAACAAGTATCGCCATGGGAACTGCACTCAGGGCAATTCAGGACGGATACAGAGTTTTGATATTTCAAATGTGTAAGGCAGAAGGAAGCCTCGAAACAGCATTTCTGGGCAGGCACGGTGCGGAGGTTTATTACGGATTTAAAGAACCCGTATTCCCGAAGAAAATGTCCCCGGAGCAGAAAAAAGAAGCTTTTGCACAGCAGACGGAAATCCTCAGATCCATCGTAACGACTCTTAAGACGTGCGAGGGAGACGGAAAGAAAAAACTTTTAATCCTGGATGAAGCCTGTGCAGCAGTCCGGCACGAAATAATCGATGAGGATATATTGTGGGATGCGGTTCTCAGAAAGCCCTACGATGCCGAGATCATAATGACCGGAAGACATCCTGCCGAGTGGATGATGGAAGCAGCAGATTACTGCACAGAGCTTGTCTCGGTCGCCCATCCTCTTGAAGACGGGATCAGCGCAAGGACGGGTATAGACAGATAGTCTTCCCGAACTTTCTCGTAAGGGAAATAACCGGCGGCCATGCGTGCATGGATGCTGCCACAGATCTGATAAAAAGCTGTCAAAAATTTGATAAAATTTGCTTGACAACATGTTTTATATTGTGTAATATGTACCTTGCTGTTGCAAAAGCATGGCAAATGCAGGTGTAGTTCAGTGGTAGAACACCAGCCTTCCAAGCTGGATATGTGGGTCCGATTCCCATCACCTGCTCTCACAGAAACCTCGTAAATTCAATGTTTACGAGGTTTTTTTCTGTCTGCGATCGTAATGCCTTTTCATATAATCGACATCTACAGCTTTACGGTGGGTTTCTCCATCGGCTTTACAGACTATCGAATGATTCAGATGATGATGACGGAAAACTCTGTGATTATATATACCTGTATATAGCGGAAGGAAGAGACCACGAACTGCCGTAACGGATATTTTTGCGTGCTCATATGCTTTCTGCTAAAATATCTGAATGATGGGTCGGGACAGCCTTAAATGTCTACAATAAATAATAGAAGGGAAGAATAAATATGAACGCTTTTATCTTACTGACAGCAGATGCCGCAGCGAACGGACAGGTGGGAGGTCTGGTTTTTTCATACATCATCTCCATCGTGCTGATACTCGGAATCTTTTATTTCCTGATGATCAAACCTCAGAAGAAAGAAAAGAAGAGAGTTGAAGCCATGCTTGCGGATATGGAAGTCGGTGATGTGGTTGTGACTACCAACGGTTTCTATGGTGTACTCATCGATATTACAGAGGATGACGTGATCGTTGAATTCGGCAGCGACGAGCACTGCCGTATCCCCATGAAAAAGAGTGCGATCTCTCAGGTGGAAAAAGCAGAGAAATAAAGGAGCATACTTATAACATCAGAGAGACTAAGACTCAGGCGGGAGCAAGGATTGTCATCCTATGGCATACTTTGCCATTTCGAAGAGGTATTATAAATGATGGTCAAATGGTACGCCACATTGGCAAATGGGATAATTATGGTATTATTATCCCACAAGGAGGTATACCATATGCCACAAATAATGCCTATAAAAGATTTAAAGGATACTTCGCATATTTCCGAAATGTGCCATAAAGCTGAGGAACCAATCTTTATTACCAAAAATGGTTATGGGGATATGGTGATGATGAGCATAGAACTTTTTGAGTCCATGCAGAAAAAGTGGAGTATGTATAACGATATTGAACTGTCCGAGCAGCAGATTAAGGAAGGGAAAACAAAGGATGCAAGAAAAGCGCTGTCATCTGTGAGGGAGAAGTATGGCTTATAATCTTATCATCACGTACAGAGCGGATGAGCTGATTGATGAGAGAGTAAATAGATGATGTTATGAAGCTCCTTAAGATTAATCCTAAAGAGTACGATAAGTACAGGGAAAATGTTGAGAACATGCTTGTACTGAAGTAATCTGATTGTGACAAGTTAATAATGCATGCACATGAAGCAGTAGATCAAAAAACCTCGTAATCAAGCGGATTACGAGGTTTTTTCTTTGCATAATTCTTGGTTGAAATTGGTTGAAATGCTGTAATTAAAGGCTTTATCAACGGTTTTATAGTCTTTAGGTGTCATGTCAGAGATGAGTTTATAGATAGGAAAGAGTTTGGCGGACCAATCTATGAACAATTGACTGCGTTTCAGTTTATACTCAGGCATATTAATACCGGAGCAAGAGTAGATGGTTTCCTTAATGGTGGCTTGGAAGTCGGCTTTTTGTAGGATCTCTGATATAATTGACATGGGGGAAAGAAAACCATGGACAAGGTACGTAAGATAATGGGAATGGTGGATATATTTGTATTTGCAGCGACTACATTGGCTATTGCAGGTGTGTTTTATGAAGGGATGACATTGAAATGGTATGATTTTGTGGGAATTCTTGTGATTTGTATGGATTACTCATTTATGTCGGCGACTATACTTCATTTATTCGCTGACAGAAAAGAAAAGACCATATGGATACATCTTTTTTCGTTGTTCATAATCATCATTGCTGTAATTATGAAGTTTGCTGCCATTGAATATCCGGCAATTACACTGGTATTGTGGTATTTCTATATCTGGTTCTTTTACGGATATTTGATCATAAAGAGATACTTGATAAAGCATTAGATCAGAAGTTAATCCAGAAGAAGTATCTGCTCGATCCATTCAATGTAAAAGCGTAAAGAAGTAATGCATACAGGTTATGTAACTGATCCGGATGAAACGCAGAAACAATGAAAAGGATTTAAAGAATGATAGTAGAGATTAAGGATCCAAAAGAAAAACGGACTATCTCAAGAAAATTGCTGGAAGCTCTCACAGACTGGTTTGGAATAGAAGAGAGCAGAGAAGAATACATTTCAGGCAGCGCTGATTGGACGTTTTTTTCCGCGAAAGAAGAAGATGAGGCTGTCGGATTCCTCTGTTTAAAAGAAACGGGAAAGGCTACTGTTGAACTGGCTGTCATGGGAGTTATGAAAGAACATCACAGAAGTGGTGTTGGCCGGCAACTGGTAGAAAGGGCGAAAGAAACGGCCAGATTGCAGGGATATGAGTTCATGCAGGTCAAGACTGTAAAGATGGGCGTGTATGAGGATTATGACAGGACAAATTTATTTTACATAAGCTGTGGATTCAAGGAGTTTGAAGTTTTACCGCTCCTTTGGGATGAGGCAAATCCCTGTCAGATCTATGTGATGTCTTTGAAATGATATCCCAGAATACAATGTAGAGCGACTAATCAGCAGCTGGATGTGGAGAGTATTACGGAAGACGTGGCAAAGGCTATGTAC
>CAMPAP010000009.1 GCA_946631935.1 uncultured Lachnospiraceae bacterium
GGAAAAGGTATTATCAGAAAAATAAAATCTCCGTTAAAAGTTTTCTTTGCATCAGTGATCGGCGCAGGGCTTATCTTTGTGCTGGCCACACAGTGCATGGTTTTAAACGGATTTTTTGCACAAAATGTCTCTGATCTTGATTATATTATCGTCTTAGGAGCACAGGTTAAGCCCACAGGACCTGCCGTTGTCACCAGGATGAGACTGGACATGACATATGACTATGCCATGGAAAACCCGGGTACCGTCATAGTCGTCTCGGGAGGAAAGGGAAGCAACGAGATCACTTCCGAAGCGCAGGTGATGAAGGATTATCTTACAGGCCGCGGAATAGACGAAAGCAGGATCATTATGGAGGATCTGTCAACAAACACTTCCGAAAACCTGAGATTTTGCATGAATGTAAAGCCCGATATGTCAGATGCTTCCGTCGGAATTGTAACAAGTAATTTCCATGTTTTCAGAGCTCTTGCCATAGCAAGAAAAAGCGGATATACCGATATTTACGGTATACCCGCCGCTTCAGTTCCGCTTTATCTTCCCAACAACATGATCCGGGAAAGCATCGGGATATTGAAGGATTTCCTTATGGGAAATCTCAGTTTTGTGTAAAATGCCTGACAGGGATCCCGCCATGCAGTTATGATCTCACTCTACGCTGCAGATCACATCCATCACCGCCTTTTTGATCTCAGCATTGGCATCTAAAGCTTCCTGCCTTGAACCCTGCTTTGTATAAAAATAGAATTTGATCTTAGGCTCTGTTCCCGAAGGTCTTATGGCAAACCAGGTATCCTCTCCTTCAAGAAAATATCTGAGCGCATTGGTCCCCGGGATCTTATTTTCGGGATGGCGGATATCTTCAGATCCGTCTTTATAATCGATGACTTTTTCCACCTTCCTGCCGGCAATCTCAGTCATGGGATTTTTTCTCAGATGCTCCATCATCCTTGCAATTCTCTTGCTGCCCTCTATTCCTTCAAGCACAAGATTAGGTTCATCCTCTGCATAGAATCCGAACCTTTCATAAAGATCCATCAAAACCCTGTAAAGTGATTTTCCGCTTTTTTTCTTATAATATGCCGCAGCTTCCGCAACAAGCATCCCGGCGCTGATGCCGTCCTTGTCCCTTATATCTTCACAGGCTGCATATCCCACGGACTCCTCGTAACCGAAGAGGTATCTTTCATTTCTGCTTTCAAGATAGGGGATAAGACCGCAGATATTTTTAAAGCCCGTAAGGGATTCATACATCTTAACCCCGTATTTTTCAGCCATCACGGTGGACATGGTGGAAGTAACTATGGACTTGACCATTGCTCCGTTCTGAGGCAGTATTCCGGCATCCTTCATTCCGTCAAGGATATAACCAACAAGGATATAGCCCGTCTGGTTTCCGTTAAGAGGCAGGTACTCTCCGTTATCCATAAGAAGCTCTATGGCAAATCTGTCCGCATCGGGATCCGTTGCCATAAGAAGCTGGGCGCCGGTCTTTTTCCCCAGCTCTTCAGACATCTTAAAGGCCTTAGGATCCTCGGGATTTGGGTAACCTACCGTGGTAAAGTCCGGATCCGGGTCTTTCTGCTCCTCAACGATGGAGATATTTGCAAAGCCCCTTTCCTTCATGACTGTCATAAAAGGAATGCTCCCTGCACCGTTAAGAGGGGTGTAAACTATGGGAATGGACAGATCAAGTTCCTCACCTTCGTGGATCGCAAGCCCTTTTATCTTATCCAGATATTCTCTGTCATATTTTTCGTCAAGAATGGTGACAAAGCCTTCGGAAACAGCCTTCCCATAGGCTTTATCCAGGGTATCATCAAGTGCGGTCATCCCTTTTATTCCGGTAAAATAATCCACCGCATTGATGCACTCTGTCATGCCGTCTGCAACTGATGAGCTTACCTGGCATCCGTCTTCCCAATATGCCTTGAATCCGTTATATTCCCTGGGATTATGGGATGCGGTTATGTTGATGCCTGATACGCACTTAAGCCTTCTGATCATAAATGCAAGTTCGGGTGTCGGCCTGAGTGAAGGAAAGGTATATGCCATGATGCCGTTTTCCGCAAGGATAAGTGCCGTCATTTTGGAAAATTCCGCGGAAAAATGTCTGGGATCGTGAGCTATCACAACCCCTCTTTTACAGGCCTCATCTCCGGCTTTTTTGATATAATCCGCAATTCCCTGAGCCGCACGCCCTACGGTGAAGCGGTTCATGCGGTTTGTTCCCACGCCAACCTTGCCTCTGAGTCCCGCGGTACCAAAGGAAAGATCCTTGTAAAACCTGTCTTCAAGTTCCCCCTCATCCTTCAGATTCGTCAGTTCCTCATACAGAGGATCGGATTTTTCCAGACTGTTTTTCCATTCACCTACTTTTTCGGTATATAACATATCATTCTCCCTTTAAAATGCATGAATATACGGGTTTTTAATAATTTTACCACAATTTGCACACATATATGTCCTGATTTCGGAACCCACATTTTGTTGACTTGAACCGTGCAGGTTTTATAATAATATAGTCGGATTAAATATATTAAGGAAATGATAAAATGTGGAAAAGAATCCTATCTGAGGTACGGGAATACAAGCTCCCGGCCGTATTAACACCTCTTTGCATGCTGATCGAGGTGGCCATGGAAATGGTCGTTCCCTATCTGATGGCATCGATCATCGATGAAGGCGTCTACGCCGGGAATATGAATCATATATTGAAGATCGGTCTTTATATGGTTATCGCCGCTCTGATCGGTTTTATCGGCGGAATACTCGGAGGCCGCTTTGCTTCGGTAGCGGCAACCGGCCTTGCGAAAAATCTAAGGAAGTCCATGTATGACAACATACAGACTTTTTCATTCTCAAATATCGATAAATTCTCAACATCAAGCCTTGTAACAAGGCTTACCACCGATGTCACCAATGTCCAGAACTCGTTCATGATGATCCTTCGGATGGCAATGCGTGCGCCTGCAAGTATCATTGTGGCCATGTGCATGGCTTTTTACATCAATGCCCGGATAGCCAGGGTTTATCTCGTTGCAGTCATCGCCCTTGGAATTGTTGTTTTTACCATAATAAGCAGTGCAACCAAAGTATTCAGAAAAGCATTCCCCAGATATGATAAATTAAACGAATCCGTCCAGGAAAATGTCACCGCCATCCGCGTTGTCAAGGCATATGTCAGGGAAGACGAGCAGATAGACAGGTTCAGGAAGGCCTCAAAGGGAATTTACGACATCTTCAAAAAAGCCGAAGGCAAGGTGGTACTGAACATGCCCATCATGCAGCTCACCGTTTTTTCCTGCATTCTCATCATCAGCTGGATGGGCGCAAAGATGATAAGTGTGGGCGACCTTACTACCGGCGAACTCATGAGCCTTCTTGCATACTGCATGAACATCCTGATGAATCTCATGATGCTTTCCATGATATTCGTTATGCTTACCATAAGCGCCGCCAGCGCCGAGCGTATCGCGGAGGTCCTTAATGAGGAATCGGATCTTAAAAACCCCGAAAACCCGGTGACCGAGATAAAGGACGGCTCCGTAAGCTTCAAAAACGTTTCCTTTGCATATAATTATGAAAAAGGCGGAAAACCCGTACTTGAAAACATAAATATCGATATAAATTCCGGTGAGACCATCGGGATCATGGGTGCCACCGGCTCCTCCAAATCAACCCTGGTCAGCCTTATCAGCAGGCTGTATGACGTAACCTCGGGAAGCGTTAAGGTCGGAGGGCTTGATGTAAAGGAATATGACCTGGAGACCCTCAGAAATTCCGTTGCCGTGGTCCTCCAGAAAAACCAGCTTTTTTCCGGAACGGTCATAGAAAATCTCCGCTGGGGAAAAGCCGACGCCACATATGAAGAATGCAAAAAAGCCTGTGAAATGGCATGTGCGGATGAATTCATCAGCAAAATGCCCGAAGGATACGATTCCAGGATCGAGCAGGGCGGAAATAATATTTCCGGTGGGCAGAAGCAAAGGCTCTGTATAGCAAGGGCTCTTCTTAAGGACCCGAAGATCTTGATCTTAGACGACTCAACCAGTGCGGTTGATACCGCAACCGATGCAAAGATCAGATCATCCTTCAGGTCACAGATCCCCGGAGTTACCAAGTTCATAATCGCCCAGCGTATCTCAAGCATTCAGGATGCCGACAGGATCATCGTGCTCGACAACGGTAAGATAAACGGCATCGGCACACACGAAGAATTGCTTAAAAATAACGAGATATACAGGGAAGTTTACGAATCACAGAACGGCGGAGCCAGGGATTTTGACGAAACGGAGGTGGTTTAAATGCCGGGACCCAGAGGAAATTCACTCGGAAGACCGGGGCCCAAGGCTCAAAACCCCGGAAAAATGTTCAAACGTATCATGGGATATGTGATGAAGACCTATAAGATTCATTACATTGTCGTAATAATATGTATCATAACATCGGTACTCTGCACGCTTCAGGGAACCCTGTTCATGAAAGAGCTGATAGATAAATATATCACTCCTTACCTGCTCTCCGACTCAGAGCCCAATTTCATTCCCCTGAGAAACGCGATCATCAGAGTGGCATGCTTCTACGCATTGGGAGTCTTTGCAAGCTTTGTCCAGCAAAAGACCATGATAGTCGTAACCCAGGGTACCATGCAGTCAATGAGAAATGATCTCTTTGGCAAGATGGAAAAGCTTCCCATAAAATACTTTGACACACACGCCCATGGAGACATCATGTCCATCTATACAAATGACATAGATACCATGAGGCAGATGATCTCCATGAGCATCCCCCAGTGTATCAATTCAGGAATAACAATTGTTACTACGCTTATTTCCATGATCATCCTCAGCCCCTGGCTAACATTAGTAACAATTGTTATGGTTGCTGTAATGCTGTTCTGTACAGGCTTTGCCGCAAAAAACAGCGGAAAGCATTTTGTCGTTCAGCAAAAGCAGCTGGGAACTGTCAACGGTTTCATCGAAGAGATGATCACCGGTCAGAAAGTCATCAAAGTATTCTGCCATGAAGAAACAGGCAAGAAAGATTTCGAAAAATTAAATAACGTGTTGTTTGATGCTTCATCCAAAGCAAATACCTACGCTAACGCCCTGGGCCCCATAAACGCACAGCTTGGAAATCTCAGTTATGTCCTCTGTGCGATAACAGGTGGTATTCTTGCTCTTCTCACACCACTTACGGTGGGAGCAGTTGCTTCTTTCCTTACTCTGAACAAAAGCTTCAATATGCCAATATCCCAGGTTGCCCAGCAGTTCAATTCCATCATAATGGCAATGGCCGGTGCCGAAAGAATATTTGCTCTGATGGATGAAGAACCTGAAACAGACGAAGGCTATGTAACGCTCGTCAATGCTAAGGAAGAAAACGGCCGGCTTACCGAGACTCCTGAGCATACCGGCAAATGGGCATGGAAACACTATCACAAAGCCGAAGGCACCACGGACTACAAACCTCTCGAAGGTAATGTGGTATTTGACGGGGTCGATTTCGGATATACCGATGAGAAAATGGTACTTCATGATATAAGACTTGAAGCAAAACCCGGACAAAAAATAGCTTTTGTCGGATCCACCGGTGCAGGAAAAACTACCATAACAAATCTTATCAACCGTTTCTACGATATACAGGACGGAAAGATCAGATTCGACGGCATCAATATAAATAAGATAATCAAAGCCGACCTGAGAAGATCTCTCGGGATCGTGCTTCAGGAAACCTGTCTTTTCACGGGAACCATAGCAGATAACATACGTTTTGGAAAGCTTGATGCCACGGACGAAGAGGTCATCGCCGCTGCAAAGCTGGCCAATGCGGATGAATTCATCACAAAGCTTCCCGACGGATACAACACGATGCTCACCGGAAACGGCACAAACCTTTCCCAGGGACAGAGACAGCTTCTGGCCATCGCTAGATGTGCCATTGAAGATCCTCCGGTCCTTATTCTCGATGAAGCAACCAGTTCCATAGATACCAGAACCGAAAGGATCATCCAGGAGGGAATGGATAAACTGATGCACGGAAGAACATCCTTCGTCATAGCTCACAGATTATCCACCGTAAAAAATGCAGACTGCATCATGGTACTTGAGCAGGGCAGGATAATCGAAAGCGGAACACATGATGAACTGATCAGCCTGAAGGGAAAGTATTATTCTCTTTATACAGGAAGTTCAATAGCTTGAAACCCTTGGAAACACGGGGTTTAATTTAATAACTATGTTATCGTAACTTTGTTATTATAACAGTATATATTTTATAACCAGGAGGTATTTCTATGTACGATAAGCAAAACGGTATGATCTGGATAGGAAAAAGCGGTGACAATAAAGTCTGCATCTATCCGGGTATGGCCAATCGTCACGGTATGATCTGCGGAGCCACCGGCACCGGAAAGACCATCACTCTGAAGGTAATGGCAGAATCCTTTTCGGATATGGGAGTTCCTGTTTTTCTGGCAGATGTCAAAGGCGACCTTGCAGGCTTTTGCATGCCCGGCAAAGATTCCGAAGATATGCAAAGCCGCATTGCACGGTTTGGTCTTAACGAAGCAGGCTTTTCTTTCGACTCATATCCTGCCAATTTCTGGGATGTATACGGAGAAAAGGGAATGCCTTTAAGGACCACCATATCCGAGATGGGCCCTCTCCTTCTTTCAAGGATCCTGGGAATAAATGATACCCAGGCAGATGTTCTTTCCATAATATTTAAGATCGCCGATGACAATAATATGCTTCTCATCGACACCAAGGATCTGAAATCCATCCTTAATTATGTAGCAGATCATAACAAAGAATACGCAGCCGAATACGGAAATGTCGCAAGACAGAGCGTTAATGCCATAATCAGATCCATAGTTGCGCTGGAGGGCGAAGGCGCAGACAGCTTTTTCGGTGAACCGGCCCTCTCCATTACCGACTGGATGATCTCAAACTCAGGAAAAGGAACCATTCAGGTCCTGGACTGCCAAAAACTCATCGGGAAGCCCAATATGTATGCAACATTCCTTCTCTGGATGATGAGTGAGCTCTTTGAGACGCTTCCCGAGGTTGGGGATCCCGAAAAGCCCAAAATGGTATTCTTCTTTGATGAAGCACATATGTTATTTAACGATGCTCCCAAAGCCCTGATGTCTAAGATTGAGCAGGTGGTAAAGCTCATCCGTTCAAAAGGAGTCGGAATCTATTTTGTTACACAAAACCCCAGAGACATCCCCGACCCGATCCTGGCCCAGCTTGGAAATAAGATCGAGCATGCGCTTCACGCATACACCCCTGCAGAGCAGAAATCCGTAAAGGCAGCTGCCATGTCCTTCAGGGAAAATCCCGAATTTGACACCTATGATACGATCTTAAATCTCGGCACAGGAGAGGCTTTGGTATCCGTTTTGGACGAAAAGGGCATTCCTACCATGGTTCAAAAGACATCCATCCTTCCTCCCCAGTCCCTTATGGGTCCCATTGATGACGCCACAAGAGACAGCGAGATAAAAAGTTCAATGCTCTACTCAAGATATAATGATTTCTTTGACAGAGATTCTGCCTTTGAATTTATCCAGAGAAACCAGAGTCTGTCAGCAAATCCCGGAGGACTCCCGGCAGATGCACAGCCCGCTCCGGTTCAGGCTGCTCCGGCTCAGGCAGAGCAGGGAGGCACTGCGGCAAAACCTGCCAAAGTAGACAAAAACTCCATGGAATACAAGACCAGAAAAGCCGCCCAGAGCACTGCCAAGACCGCAGCCGGCACAGTGGGCAGAGAGGTCGGAAAAACCATGGGAGGTGCCCTGGGAGGAAAATTCGGAAAAACACTTGGCGGAAACATCGGAGCAAGTCTCGGCCGAAACGTTTTGGGAGTATTTTTCAAGAACTGATCTTCTATCCCGGATGATCAGACCCGCGGACTTTTTGTCCGCGGGTCTTTTTGTTCTTTATAACATGTGTTTTTTAATATTTAAGGCATCTTCAAAATTCGCAACCATGTTTTCACAATTGCAAATTTCGCTTCAACGGTGTGAGGCTTTCGCTTCAAACGGTATATGCAATACGGATCAACGGTGTGGCGTATTCGGACATCGGTAGGCTCAGATTCCTCTGTGGTATAGTCTTGCTCGTA
>CAMPAP010000010.1 GCA_946631935.1 uncultured Lachnospiraceae bacterium
CAGAAGGATAATTTCTGAAAAAAGCCTGAAAAATACGGGTATCACTCAGGAAATTAAGCATTGGTTAAAAAAGCACCTTCAGGTGCTTTTTTAATATTATTTCTTCTAAATATACGCATTTTGTGATATATTTAACTATGTATAGATATGCGATAAAGAGCAGGAAAGGAGAAGGACATGGGCTTTTTGAAAAAGCTTGGAATAGGGCTTCTTGCAGTGTTTGCAGCTCTTTGTCTTTTTGTCTTTCTCTGTGCTGTAAATCCCGGTCTTACGGAAAGTATCAGCGATATTTTGTACGGAGAGGACGGAAGCAGCGGACTTATAGGGGGAAATCTGTCCCGGGAGACATCGGCTCTGACTCCTCAGGCTACGACTCCTCAGGCTACGGCCCCTTCGGTTACGGTTCCTGTTCAGACATCCGGAAATACCGGCAGCGCTGATCTTGTTCCTTATACACCATATAACGGCACTATCACCACGATCCCCGATAATGTGTCGGGAAGAGCCGGTTTTACGCCTGTTACCGTAGTTCAGGAACAGCTATCTGATGCACAGGCTAAGGAAGCTGCCAAGGCAGTTGATAAGGGTTCTACGGGTTCGGACCTTGAGTTTGATCCGGAGTTGTATCCTTATTACTCCATGCTTGACGAAAAGGGCAAGTCTCTTTACAAGCAGATCTATGCAAATGCCTGTGATGTTGTGAGTTCCTTTGCCCCCTGCGTTGAAGTGAAGACAGACCAGGTTCAGGATGCGTTTGAAGCGGTTTTTGCGGATCATCCCGAGCTTTTTTATGTGCAGACCGCATACACGGAGAAGTATACCAGGGACGGTAAGGTTGTAGAGATCGATATGGCCTATTACACTATAGCCAACGATCTTGAGACTGCAAGGTCAAAATTCGATGCCGAAGCGCAAAAACTCGAAGAGGCTGCAAGGCAGTACAGTGATGATTATTCCAGGGAAAAATATGTGCATGACGCACTGATAGAAAAGGTGATTTACGATGCCGGTGCATCCATGGACCAGAGTGCATACAGCGCGCTTGTTAACGGAAGGAGCGTTTGCGCGGGTTATTCCCGGGCCTTTCAGTATGTTATGCAAAAACTGGGTATACCGACTTATTATGTAACGGGTTCTTCAGGTGAGGATCATGCATGGAACATGGTAAAGCTGGGGGACGGTTTTTATAATGTTGATGTAACCTGGGATGATGCGGATCCTGCTTCATATGACTATTTTAATAAGACAGACGGCGATTATGCCGGAACTCATGTAAGAAAGAGCCTGTCCGTATACCTTCCCGCATGTACGGGAACCCAGTACAGGAATCTTGAAAGCGGAGCTCCCGTTCAGGGAGAGGAAGAAACCGCTGAAAGCGAAGATCGGACTGCAGAAGGCCATGATTTTTATGATCCGTATTTTGATCCTTACATAAACAACGAACCCGGTCAGCCTTTAAGCTATGACAGGGAACATCCCGCAAAGACTGATGAGGAAAAGGATAAAGAAAACAAGAATAATAATTATTCATCAAATGCCGCAGATCAGCTTGCCGCTTTGGAACTTAAGGAAAGCGATGCGCTGAAGGCTCTCCAGGATTATTATAACGACTGCAAAAAGCAGCTGGTATCCTGCGGAAAAGGCGATCATACATTTTACAATCTTGTTCCCGATTCGCTTTTTAAAACAATAGAAAGCGAATACGGTACAGGCAATTACAGAAAAGGATATCTCGACAGTGCTCTTAAGACCATCGGTGCCGAGAATTGTAATATCGTTATACAGGCTGAACGTGTCGGAGGCGGATACTACCGGATCTGGCATAACGTTTATGTATGGTAGAACATGAAACAGGAGATTCGTGATGGAAGCTTTTACTTTGTTCAATATAGGTATCGACAGTTTTGCGCTGCTGATGCTGGCTATTCTTTTATATACCTGCTTTGTGAGTTTCGATAATACTCAGGACATCAGGTATCTGAGAAAAAGCATTGGGGTGGTCATGCTGGTCCTGTTTTCGGATCTGTCGAACTGGCTGCTTATTGGGAAAAGAGGATCTTTAGCCCATTTTCTGCTTTACATCACAACAATGCTTTACTATTTTTCCCAGGTTTATTCAGCTATCGCATGGAGAGACTATGTATGGTACAGGGTAGAAAGGAAGGTAAAGAGTAAGGATAATGTATGGACTACCATAGTGCTTCCCGTTGCCGCTATCCTTGTTGTTCTTTTAACAAATCCTCTTACGGGTTATACCTTCACCATCACAGAGGATAACGAATATATCAGAGGACCCTTAAGTTCTGTCATAGCCATCATAGTATTTCTGTACATGCTTGCCACCAGCATATGGATACTGTACAAGAGAAAAACAGAGATGCTTGCAAGCACCAGAAGAGAGTATCTGATCCTGGCGGGTTTTATCCTTCCTCCCGGAATCGGTGCCGCAATACAGATGAACAATTACGGAATCTCACTTATCTGGCCCTGCTGCGCTCTCAGCCTTTTGAATCTGTTCCTGAACAGGTCACATGATGAGATCTCCATCGATGCTCTTACGGGACTTAACAACAGAGGAAGCCTCGATAAGTTCCTGCTTGAGCACGTCAATCCCGAATCCAATGACAGACTCACTCTCATGATAATGGACGTTGACAAGTTCAAGCTGATAAATGACGATCTCGGACATGATATGGGAGATGTTGCACTCAGAGAGATCTCGGAGATCATCAGACAGACCTTCGGAAGAGATGATAATTTCATTGCAAGGTTCGGAGGAGATGAGTTCATTGTCGTCATATCCCAGGTCAATGACCCCAGGATGATCGACAATTATGTTAAAAGCTTAAATTCCAACCTTGACAGCTTTAACGCTACGGGAACATTCCCGATGAAGCTAAGCATAAGCCTTGGTATTGCGTATTATCCCAAGGAGGGAATACACACACCGGAGGACCTTCTTAAATCCGCTGATGAGCATATGTATGAAGAAAAGCAGCGCCATCATGCCCAGATGGGATATAAGAGATCATAATATTCAGGCAGGTTATCTATGAATTCATTTAAATTCGACTGGTCTTCCAGTTATGAAACAGGTATTCAGGAAATTGACGATCAGCATAAGCAGCTTTTTGCCATCGGAAGAAACATGGAGCAGATGGCGATAAAGGGAGGGGATAACGTAACTGACAAGGAGATACTTGACCTTGTCATGAGTCTTCGTGATTTCACCGGTTTCCATTTTTACAGCGAAGAAAAGCTGATGGATGATATCCGTTATGAGAACTCTCCCCAGCACAAGAAGCACCATGCTCAGATGCTTTATTTTGTCAGTAACTATGACATCAAGAAGTTCAGGAAAAATTTTGATGCCACGGTTCAGGAGATCATGGATATCATCAAGGACCAGATCCTTCACCATATTCTCGGGGAGGATATGGAATTTGCCAAGGCATACAAGACTTATCAGAAGATGCACAAGACCCTGGATGACAAGATAAAGGCTGACCGTCTCGAAAATGAGGATCTGTACGGATATCTGATCAGAGAATTTGACTGTTCCATCGCATATCTTATGAGAGACCAGCGCCAGACCGGGCACTGTGTTGTTGTTAATAAGGAAAAACATGCCAGATATCTTTCCATGACAGCCCTTGAAAGAGACAGCTTTCATGCGGATATGATAAAAGTCGCCAAGGCTGTTAAGAAGGTTTTTGAACCTGATGCCATCGATTATATGTATCTTGAGGATATCGATGACCATCTTCTTTATCACATCATTCCCAAATATAACGGAAACGAATACTATGGCAAGGTTCCCTCCTGGAACAGGGACGGGAATCTTGAAGAAGAAATGTATGAAGATATGATCAGCAGGATACGTGCTGAAATAAAATGATCGGAGAAAAGACAATGAGCGAAAATGTAAGTGGTGATCCTCAGATCCAGACACAAGCCGAAAAAAAGAAGGTTATGCTTTCCGGCATACAGCCAAGCGGAGACCTTCATCTTGGCAATTATCTCGGCGCCATAATTAACTGGGGAGCCAGGAGCGATGAATTTGACTGTTTCTATTTTATGGCAGACCTGCATACCATAACGGTGAGACAGGAGCCTGCAAAATTAAGACAAAGAACATTGGAGCAGCTTGCTCTTTATATTGCCTGCGGCCTTGATCCCGAAAAGAACACTCTTTTTATCCAGTCCCAGGTTCCGGCTCATGCGCAGCTTGGATGGGTGCTTGAGTGCTATACCCAGTTCGGCGAGCTCAGCCGTATGACACAGTTCAAGGATAAGTCCGAGAAACATAAGGATAATATCAATGCAGGGCTTTTTGCATATCCTTCCCTTATGGCTGCGGACATTCTTCTTTACAGACCGGATTACGTACCTGTAGGTGAAGATCAGAAGCAGCATGTTGAGCTTACAAGAAATGTTGCGGAGAGATTTAATTCCATATACGGTGATGTATTTAAGATACCGGAGCCCTATATCGCAAAAACAGGTGCAAGGATCTACGGACTTACCACTCCCGATTCCAAGATGAGCAAATCCATCCCTGAGGGATGCGTATTTCTTATGGATGATCCCGATACCATAGCCCGTAAGTTTAAGAGAGCGGTCACCGATTCCGATACGGAAAGATGCGTGAGGTTTGACAGGGAAAATAAGCCCGGAGTTTCCAATCTTATGAATATCTATTCCACCGTGACGGGTAAATCCTTTGAAGAGATTGAAAAAGAGTTTGAAGGAAAGGGCTACGGAGTGTTCAAGCCTGCGGTGGGTGAGTGTGTGATCGATACCTTAAGGCCCATCAGGGAAGAAGCGTCAAGGATCATAAAGGATAAGGCTTATCTTGAATCCGTATACAAAAACGGCGCAGAAAGAGCATCAAGGGTTGCCGACAGGACTCTTGCAAAAGTTTATAAGAAAGTAGGATTTGTGTCACTGAAATGATCCGCATGCTCATCAGAAAAATTAAAGAAAAGGGTCTTTGGACCGTAATAAGGATCTGCTGGAGTAAGGTCATAATCTTTTTTACCATTCTTTTCAGGGGTGAAGGCGTTGCAGCTGCAGTGGATGAAGTAAGGCGGTCTTTAAAAAGCTTCAGCTATCCCAAGTGGATAAGGGATGTTGAGTCCGGGATTCCGCATGAGGACGGTCTTTCATACAGACCGCTCATATCCATAATCATTCCCGTTTACAATATCGAGGAAAAATATTTAAGACCCTGTCTTGATTCCTGTCTTAACCAGACCTATGAAAATATCGAGATCTGTATTTCCGATGACAATTCCCCGGATCCTTCGGTAAGAACTGTTTTATCCGAGTACGAATCAAAGTATTCAAATGTACGTGTGGAGTACAGGAAGGAAAACGGAAGGATTTCCGAGAATTCCAATTCGGCCCTTTCTCTTGCAAGCGGTGAATTCATTGCTCTTGTGGATGACGATGATACTCTTGAACCTTATTCCATACTTGAAATGGTCAGGTATCTCAATGATCATCCCGATACTGATTTTTTGTATTCCGATGAGGATATGCTTTCAGAAGACGGAAAGAAGCGTCACGATCCCAGGTTTAAGCCTGACTGGTCCCCGGATTCATTTATGTCCATCATGTATACCTGCCATCTGTGCATGATAAGAAGAAGCCTTGTGCTTGAAGTGGGAGGCTTTGATAAAAGGTATGACGGAGCTCAGGATTATGACCTTATAATGAAGATCACGGAGCGTACTGAAAAAGTAGGACATGTTCCCCAGATCCTTTATCATTGGAGAGAGATAGAAGGTTCCACTGCCAAGGATATGTCCGCAAAAACATATCTCAATAAAGCAACAGAGGAGCTTAAGAAAGCAGCTCTTGAAAGAAGAGGGCTTAAGGCGGATATTGTCTGGAGCGACAGGAAAGGGGTGGTTCAGTGTTATCCCGTATACCATACAGAGGAGTCTGATCTTGTCAGTATCGTCATTCCTTCCAAGGATAATTACGAAGTACTGAAAAGATGTATAGAAAGCATTTATTCCGTTCCTGCCGGTGTTTCCTTTGAAGTCATTGTTGTTGACAACGGATCTTCGGATGAAAATAAGGCAAAATATTCAGATCTTCTTGAAAAACACGGAGCTTCATATTTTTACGAACCTCTGGATTTTAATTTTTCAAGGATGTGCAATATCGGAGCATCCCATGCAAGGGGAAATATCATACTGTTTTTGAATGACGATATAGAAGTAAGAGGAGACGGCTGGCTTTCCGTTATGGCCGGTCATTGTAAGCTTCCCCATGTTGGGGCTGTGGGCTGTAAGCTTTATTACCCCGGAGGGAGTCTTATCCAGCACTGCGGTGTCGTAAATACAAAGGCTGGTCCGGGACATGCTTTTTATAAAGTGGATGACTCTCTGGTGGTTGCATACGGCGGAAGAAATCTGCTGCCTTATAATTTCTCCGTTGTTACCGGTGCGGCGCTTATGGTGGAGACAGCCAAATACAAGGAAGCGGGTCTTTTCGATGAATCCCTTGCCATAGCTTACAATGATGTGGCTCTTTGCTTTTCCTTACTGGAAAAAGGGTACAGAAACGTGCTCAGGCCTGATGTCTGCCTTATTCACCATGAGTCAATAAGCAGAGGAGTGGATGAAGAAAGTCCTGAGAAGACAAAACGCAGGGAAGCGGAGATGGCCAGACTTTATGAAGTCCATCCCGGTATGAAGGGCGTGGATAAGTGTTACAATTCCAATTTCAAACCGGATAATGCGGATTTTATTCTGGGATAAAGACATGAAATGCCCACCAGGGCAGATTAGGGAGGTATATTATGGCTCTGAATGACGGATGCAAAAAGATTGAAGAAGCGGTAAATGCATATATCTTTCATAAGAATGAGGACAATGATATTAAGCTGAGAGAGGAGCTGGTGGGCTTCATCAACCGTAATGACACCATTCTCACATCAGTCAGGATCCTGAAAAAGGGTGCTTCTTTTGATGATGTCGCAAATGAGAAAAATGCCGACGGATCAAGACCCATATCCATCAGTCTTGTGGGAGCTACGGATGGCGCCTGGATTCCGGCCTTTACCTCCAGGGAACAGAAAAACTTAGGCTCCGAACATGAACTTTTGGAGACAGGCATCATATGGCTTCTTGATTATGCTCTCTCGGTTAATGATGTAAAAGGGGTCAGCATCAATCCTTTCGGGGAACAGATCAATCTTGACAGAAATTCAATAAGATCCCTTCTTAGGGCTGCAAATGTTGAAGCGGGGCTTGGAAAAGGCGAATAAGAGGAAAGACCATGTTTAACGAAGAAAAATACAGGGGACTTGAATATCCACAGAGAGAAGCTACCGACGAACTCATTGATGAGGTGATAGCCCACCTTGATAATGAGCTTGAGATCGGGGCGGTCAAGATGACCGTTGAGATGGACGACAGGCAGGAAGAGCATTCCAAGGTTTCCCACAAATGCTCAAAAGCGTACGGAAGGGATGCCACCACCATGATCGCACAGCTGGACATGATCCATGATTTGTACCTGTCGGAAATGGAAGAATGAATCTTTAATATCTTTTTTATCGCTGTTATTAGCACTCATTTTAAATGAGTGCTAATTTTTTCTTGACTTTGCATATTTGCAGTCCTATTATTATCTTTGTTGAGAAAAAATAATACGGCAGCGTACCCATACGATGCCGGAGATATGCTGACAGGAGGCGATTTTGATGAACGAAAAAATGGGAACTCTTTCAATCGATTCCGAAAATATATTTCCCATAATCAAAAAGTGGATGTATTCGGATCATGATATTTTCTACAGGGAACTGGTATCAAACGGATGCGATGCCGTTACCAAACTTAAAAAGCTTGATATGATGGGAGAGTATTCTCTTCCGGATGGCTATAAGGGCAGAGTCGATGTATGTGTGGATCCTGCGTCAAAGACCATAACCGTTACGGATAACGGTCTTGGAATGACAGCTGATGAGGTTGAGGAATACATCACAAGGATTGCTTTTTCCGGAGCTACCGATTTTATCGAAAAATACAAGGATAAGAGCTCTTCTGACCAGATAATAGGTCATTTCGGTCTCGGTTTTTATTCTTCATTCATGATCGCGGATGAAGTCCATATCGACACACTTTCGTATAAAGAGGGAGCTGAGGCTGTTCACTGGGAGTGCGACGGCGGAACGTCATACAGCATAGCATCCGGTGACAGAAAAGAAGTTGGTACAACCATTACTCTTTTTGTGAATGAGGACTGCCTGGAGTTCTGCAATGAATACAAGGCAAGGGAGGTTCTTAAGAAATATTGCGGATTCATGCCCACAGAGATCTACCTTACAAAGAAGAATGATGATTCCACGGAAACCATAGATCTCGAAGATAAGAAAGATGACGATGTTGTGATCGAGGAGATCCATCCTACCGTTGAAAAGAAGGACGACGGAACCGAAGAGACCAAGGGCAAGGAGAGACTTAAGATCAAAAAGCGTCCCGAGCTCATTAACGATCCCAATCCTCTCTGGACAAGGAATCCTTCCGAGTGCACGAAGGATGATTATCTTGAGTTCTACCGTAAGGTATTCCAGGATTACAAAGAGCCTCTTTTCTGGATCCACCTTAACATGGATTATCCCTTCAACCTCAAGGGAATCCTTTATTTCCCCAAGATCAACATGGAATACGAATCCATTGAGGGAACCATCAAGCTCTATAACAACCAGGTATTTATCGCTGACAATATAAAGGAGGTCATTCCGGACTTTTTGATGCTCCTTAAGGGAGTCATAGACTGCCCGGATCTTCCTCTTAACGTTTCAAGAAGCGCCCTTCAGAATGACGGATTTGTAAATAAGATCTCCGAGTACATATCCAAGAAGGTTGCGGAAAAGCTCTCCGGAATGTGCAAGACCGAGAAGGAAGAGTATGAAAAGTACTGGGATGACATATCTCCTTTCATCAAGTACGGATGTCTCAGAGATGATAAATTCTGTACCAAGATGAATGACTACATCCTTTTCAAAAATATTGACGGAAAATATCTGACACTTCCCGAGTGCCTTGAGACAAAGCCCATTGACACCGAAGAAGGTGAAAATGAAGAAGATAAGGATAAAGAGTCCGGAAAAGAAGCTGAAAATGAATCTGAAGCAGCTGCGGATAAAGAGACCGAAAATGCTGACGGATCAGATGATAAAGAGGCTAAAGAAAAGATCATCTACTATGCAACTGATGTACAGCAGCAGAGCCAGTATATAGCAATGTTCAAGGCATCAGGAACAGACGCTGTAGTCCTTACACACCCCATCGATATGGACTTTATCCAGCAGCTTGAAAGAAAGAATGAAGGCGTTAAGTTCATGCGTATCGATGCCGATCTTACCGATGCCATGAAGGCTAAGACAGGTAAGAAAGCGGAAGAAGAGCTGGGAGAACTTAAGGATAAGATCGAAAAGATCATGAAGAAGGTCCTTAAAAAGGATAAGATCGAGATAAAGGTTGAGAAACTCAAGAATAAAAAAGTAGCATCAATGCTGGTTCTTTCAGAGGAGACCAGGAGAATGCAGGATATGATGAAGCGTTATGCGGCTTCCGGTATGGGACTCGGGAATTTCGGAAACGAAGGAGAAACTCTTATCCTGAACGCATCACATCCTCTTGTTAAATATGTGACCGAGCATGAAGACGGTAAAAATACAAGAATGATATGTGAACAGCTTTATGATCTTGCAAAGATCCAGCAGGCACCCCTTTCAGCTGATGATATGGCAGCATTTATCACAAGGAGCAATGATATTCTTATGCTTCTTGCAGAGGATAAATAAAGGATGGACAAACGCCCTATCAAAGGCTTAAACATCGGCCTGATGTAAGGCGCAGGGCAGCCCCTGAGGGCTGCCCTTTTTGTTTACTTAATGCCCGAAATTTGCTATAATTTCAGTATCTGTGTAAACTTGGAGAAATATGTAAATGCGCCGCGTTTTAAACAGGATTTTACAGGGCAATTACACATCTGAAGATCTTTCTCTTGATTTTTCATGTTCCCGGATAGAATTGGATATTCCGGCAGGTGAAGAATATGAGGGCTCTTTTCACATATATTCATCTTCCGATATCATTCCGGAAGGAAAAGTCGTATCTTCAGACCTCAGGATGGAACTTATCTCCGATACCATAACAGGCTCCGATACCGAGATCACATACAGACTGGTTAAAAATTACTGTTCCGAGGGAGATACTGTAAAGGGCGTGTTTTCCGTGATCTCCAATATGGGAGAGTATTATATTCCTTTTTCCGTCAGCATAGTAAGACCTGTTCCCGATTCACAGGTTGGCCATGTCAAGAATCTTTTCCATTTTACGAATCTTGCCAGGGCAAACTGGGCTGAAGCGGTTTCGTTATTCTATTCCAAAAATTTCCCCCATGTGATAGCGGATGCCGATGCGCAGACCATTCTTACTTATAATGCCCTGTCGAGCCAGAGAGGTTCCGAGATCGCCGTTGAGGAATTCCTTATCTACACAGGCAAAAAGTCTCTTGTCACATACTCCTGCAAGGAAGGCGAGATCAAGATAAATGTCCCCACAAGAGAGAGGGGCACCGGCCTTAAGGAGATAGTTATTGAGATCGGCAGGGACGGATGGGGATATACCCGTCTTAATGTAAAATGCGAGGGGGATTTCCTTTTCACCGAGACCAAGACTCTTAACGAAGCTGATTTTTCGGGAAATATCTGCTCTCTGAAGCTTTTTATAGATTCTTCGGGATGTGCGCCGGGACTTCATCCGGGCAAGATCATACTTTACAATTCCTATACCGAGCTGACGGTGCCTGTATGGCTGAGCGTGGGATCCAAGACCAGATCCCTTTCTTCCGATGTTGCAAGAAAATCCCTCTTTGTAAAGATCATGGAGGGATATATCGGAAATATGCTTGGCGAAAAGGAAGGGTCTTCTTTTATAGCCGAGATGAGCAGGCTCACAGACCAGCTGCTTACTTTGGATGAATACAGTATAACAGCCAAGCTCATGCAGGCGCATCTGCTGAATTTACAGGGCAGGCAGAGTGAGTTTGAGTGGACCTGCGGCTTTGCTTCCGAGCTTTTGGATAAGAATGAAGCCGGAAGGGCCAAGAATTCAAAGTCCTATGTTCTGGATGTTTCATATCTTGATTATCTGCAGATACGAAGCGAAGATGCCGCCGCTTCAAACAGAGCCCGCAGACATCTTGAAGATATGTCCAGAAGGTTCAGGGATGACTGGAGGGTCAGATGGCTTTTTGCCAGAGTGCGCTACGAGGAAAACGGTGATGTGAGCGCTTTGTGGGAGGCTATGAGAAGTCTTTGCCAGGAAGGATCCAACAGCCCTGTTATCTATGCTGAGGGAGTAATGCTCCTTAAGGATAATACATCACTTGCAACAGAACCCGACAGGTATTCTTTACAGACCATTCTTTTCGGATTGAAAAAAGGGATCCTGGGTGAGGAGATAAAGGAAACGCTTCTTTTTATTTCCGAAAGAAGCCGCCACTCCCTTCCACTGCTTCTTAAGGATCTTGAGCTGATGTATAATGTCAGCCCCGATAACCGCATTCTTGAGGAGATCTGTTCACAGCTCATACGCAGCTACAGACATGACGGTGAATCTGCCGTCTGGTATAAGAGAGCCGTTGTTGAAGATATAAGGCTTACCAATCTGTATGAGAATTATGTCATGAGTCTTGATGAGGATTCCTTCGTTGATATCCCCGGAAATGTGCTCAAGTATTTTTCCATGTCCAGTACACTGGATGATGCTCATACGGCAAGTCTTTTTTACTACATTGTCAGACACAAAAAAGATATCGGAAATCTCTATGACGTGTACAAACCGCGCATGGAAGATTTTGCCATGGAGCAGATACATAAGGGTATCATCACAAGGCATCTTGCCTGTGTTTACTATGATGTCATATCTCCCGCATCCCTTGACAGAAATAACGCAAGGATCTTTGCAGACATGCTCTTCAGTGTATGGCTTCAGTCTTCGAATCCCAGATTCGTCAAGGCATATGTTTACCAGAGGGGCTTCAGGCATCCCTGGGAGTACAAGCTCACGGACGGATGCGGATGGGTATCTGTGTACGGGAATGACTATATAATCGCTCTTGAAGATACATCGGGTAACAGATTTGTCAGAAGTGCCGACTATACCCTTGAAAAACTCATGCTTCCCGGAAAGTTCCTGAAAGCGGTCTCGGACTGTGTTTATGATAATGACCGGTTCAATATGTATGTCCTTTCGTCCGGCGGAGGCGAAGATGAGATAGATGACGGAAATATCTTAAGATATCAGAACCTGTCATCCAGTGAAGAACTTGATTCGGATACCGTTTATATGTACCGTCTTAAGATCCTTGATTATCTTGCTTCAAAAGGAGAGAGGGCTTCGCTTGTAAACGGCATATCCCATTTAAGACCCGAGAAGATGTCGGTATCGGACAGGTGCGAGCTTATGAGGCTCATGCTGATGGCCCCCGACTATACCCCCATATACAATCTCATTAAGACCTGCGGACCATATTTTGCGGATCCCAGATATATGCAGACATTCCTTGACAGACAGCTGCAGGGACTTGAGGAGGAGGATGAGCTCCTTACGGCATCCGCGATCTACTGCATCAGCCTGGGAAAAAAGGACGGCATCATACTCAGCTATCTTGCATCTTACTATAAAGGGCAGTGCAAGGATCTTCGCAATATCTGGAAAATGTCCGGAGGATACGGCGTTGACAGGAAGGTCCTTGAAGAGAGAATGATCATCCAGATGCTTTACAGCGGCGCTTTTGTGGGAGAAAGGGGCGAGATATTCGAAGATTATATCCTCCAGGATCCGGATAAGGACGTTGTAAAGGCATTTCTTCTCCAGTCCTGTTATGATTATTTTGTCCACGAAAAACTCATTTCTCCCAATGTTTTTTCACAGCTGTCACAGCTTGAGGAGGAAGGATCCGAACTTCCCAAGGAGGCAGCTTTAGCGTACCTAAAATATTATGCGGAAAATCCCAGGATCATTGATGATGGTATAAGAGAGAAGATCATAAAACTTCTTGGATACATGATGAAAAACAGGATACATCTTTCCCTGTTCCAAAACTTTTTGTCGGAAGAATCCTTCCCTCAGGGAGATTTAAGGACTGCTCTTTTAGAGGTTATGGATGTCATGTGCGACAGGACCATAATCGATTACAGGGTAAGTGAGGGAGGCAGTGCCATCATCCATTACACCTTTGCGGATCCTGATGCCGATGACGGCGACTACAAGGAAGAACGTATGAGAGAGGTCTGCGGAGGGGTATGCTTCAAAGAGTTCGTTCTCTTTTTCGGGGAGAGCATTCAGTATTACATCACTGAGGAAACCTCATCAGGTTCCGAACTTAAGACAAGCGGTGTCCTTCGTAAGAACGATTATTTAGGCCCCGAGGGCAATTCAAGGTTCGGCATTATCTCTGACATGCTGGTAAGCAATACCATGAAGGATTTTGATACTTTTGACAGACTTTATGCCGAATACTACAAGAAGGAATTCCTGAACAGAAAACTGTTTAAGCTGGAGTGATATGTTAAAACTTCCCGGTGGCTTCGGAGGAAGCGGAAAAAGATATATCGTTGGTTTTGATCTGAGTGATTCCTACTGCGCACTCAGCTATTGCTGTGACAAGGGCGATATCCGTACCGTCTCTCTGGTCATGGGATCCGAGGAGTATTCCATTCCCATGGCACTTTCAAAAAGACACGGTGCCGGCCAGTGGTTTTTCGGAAATGAAGCCTATACATCAGCGGATGCAGGAGAGAGCATTCTGGTAGAGGATATATATACCAAGGCTCTTGCGGGAGAGGATACACAGATAGACGGACTGGTTTACGGTGCCGTAAGTCTTCTGACCCTTTATCTTAAGAGATGTTTCGGGCTGCTTCAGAGTGTCGGCTCCTTTGACAGGATGGATGCGGTGATGTTCACCCTGCCCGAAGTATCATCCAATTCCATTTCCGTCATCAGAAAGTCCTTAGAGGGTCTTCATATTAAGACCGACAGGATCTTTTTCATGGCTCATTCCGAAAGCTTTTTCAGATATGTGATAAATGAACCCGGGGATATGATCAGAAAAAATCCTCTTCTTTTCACGGTTGAGGATAAGGGCTTGTCCCTTGTAAAGCTTAATATAAACAGGTTCACCACACCCAAGGTCGTACATGCGGAAAAGACAAGATTTGATCTTCCAAGAGACAGGAGCACTCTTCCCGATGAGCTTGATAATACCCTTCTTCGGGCATCCCAGGGAGTCAGCGAGAAGATAGCCGATTATTCTTTTTATCTTGTGGGTGAAGATTTTTCCGAAGACATACTGCGCAATTCCCTTAAGTACATGTGTTCAAAGGGAAGGGTGTACGGCGGCATCAATCTCTTCTCAAGGGGAGCGGTCTATGCGCTTTTAGACAGGGAAGGAAAATCCGACTACGTATTCCTTGGGGATGACAAGCTTTCCAATAATATAGGCATGAAGCTTTTAAGTCAGGGTGCCGAAGTATACTATGCACTTCTTGATGCAGGCATCTGCTGGTATGATGCCGAGAGTTTTGTTGAATTTTATGTTCAGGGGACGAACGTCATAACCCTTTCCGCCGAATCCATCAAGGAAAACCATAAGTCGGATGTTGTGATAACCCTTGAAGGATATGAAGGGAATCTTACAAGAATGAGGCTGACTGTATCAATGAAAGATACATCGGTCCTTCGCGTTGTTATAGAAGATCTGGGTCTTGGAGCTTTTACCGGGACCAAGGCAAATAAATGGGAAGAGGAGATAGCACTTCCGTAATGGCTGCAAGGATAACACTCAGTATAGGTTTATATTCACAGATCCCCTATGTGATACCGGGCATTGAGATACCGGTATACTGCATAGAGGAGCTTTGCGTTGCCGTCAGGGAAAACGCCATGCTGATAGATGATCAGATAATGAATAAATCCCTTATCGAGTGGATCAGCAGGGATCTTTCCCTCAGAGAACTTGCGGATGCGCTTTTGGGCATAATGAATTCCCACGGAAGCGTCAGCGATTTTTGCAGGTATTTTCTTGAGTATACCGGGCTTTTTGACAGGGCTGAAGTTTATGAGATAACAAAGCTCCTTGCCATGGGAGTAGGAATGTCCGTAATGGAACGCCAGAAAAAGCAGGCTGATACCCTGGCAGAGCACGGTAATTACGAAGCCGCAATACATGCATATAAAAATATAATCGAAAAATGGTCTGATGCAGGTGATACGTCATCCGATTCGGTGACCATACTTATGGGAAATATATACAATAATCTCGGAGTCTCGTATGCCGGGATGATGAAATATTCTCTGGCGGCGCTTGCGTTTAAAAAAGCGGGGGAATGTGATCCCACCCCCGAACACCGTCATTCCTATACCGCAGCCTTAAGGCTTTCCATGTCCGGTACGGATTTTATCAAATATGTTGCCTTAAATCCCGAGCTTGGTCCCGATTCCATTGCTATGGAAGGGGAGATAGAAAAACTCACGGAAGAATATGAGACCGAGGGAGAGGGAATGAGTCGCATGATAATGAAGAATGCCAGGGAGCAGATGGACAGGTCCGAGATTGCATCGGATAATGAGAAGATCCTGGATGAACTGAAAAAAGATTACAAGAGCAAGATGCATGTGAACTGATGGGATTTTTTTCGAAATTTTTTAAGAACAAAAAAATATGGGAAGAATCTGATACTTATGAAGATGAAGAGGTTGTCTATACAAGGGACGGTATAGATTTTCATGACCAGACCCAGAGGACCAGATATATCGCAGAGTGTCTTGAACAGATCCGCGAGGGATCCCATGAGATGGAGGTCCTTAAAGGTGAGTATGACAGGGTCACATCATATCTTAAGGATATGGAGGAGATCGAAGCGCTTCCCGATTCCGAGCGCTCAGAGCTCAATGCGGTAGCAAGACAGCTTGTTACATATGAAGAAGATATTGAAAAATTCAGAACCCGCTCGTCACCTCTTACGGATGAGCAGTTCGCATCCCTTAGAAGACGGGAAAAAGAGATCCCGTCCGGCCTTGAGAAGATCAAGGAAAATGAGAGAATGGCCATCCTTATAAGGAAGGACCTTCGAAGACTGGACGGAGAAAGAAAAGCCCTTGCCTTCCGTGAAAACGAGCTGAATGAGACCATGGAGAATATGAGAGGTATGGCTGTCATCTTTTCCGTTGCGGCAGCTGCTCTTCTGATCATTTTAGCTGTTATGCAGTTTGCCTTTGGGATGGAAGTTTACATCGGATATTTTCTTACCATTGCAAGCTGTGCCATTGCGATAACGGTTGTGTGTGTCAGGTTCATTGACGCAAACCATGAGCTTGAAAGATCTTCGGGCGGAATGGGAAAACTCATACAGCTTCAGAACACTGTTAAGATCAGATATGTGAATAACAGAAATCTTCTGTCTTATCTATATATAAAGTTCGACTGCAAGAACGGAAGGGAGCTTGAAGAACTCTGGAGCATGTATTCTAAGGAAGCGGAAGACAGAAGGCAGTTTTCCGAGAATTCATCCGGTGCCGAGCTTGCAAGAGAAGACCTGATCAGGTTTATGAGAAGACACAGGATCAGCGATCCTTTAAGATGGATAGATCAGATCCCCGCACTGCTTGACAAAAGGGAGATGGTGGAGCTCAGACACGGATATATATTAAGACGTCAGGCACTGAGAGAGCAGATAGAGTATAATAACGATCTGGCGAAGAAAGCAAAGGATGAGATCACATCGGTGGCTAAGGCTTATCCCATGTATGCTGCGGAGATCCTTGAGATGACCGAAAGGTTTGAAACCGAAGGAAGCCTTCAGGATTACTGAAAAAAATAAGTTAAGATTGCGGCCGGGCCGCTGAATAAAGCCGTATATATCGGCAAGAATTAAAAGGCAAGAATTAAAATACGAGGAGAAAGAAAATGGAAGAATTAAAGCCCGTAAAAGAGGGAAAGGTAAGAGAGATCTATGACAACGGAGATTCTCTGATAATGGTTGCGACGGACAGGATCAGCTGTTTTGATGTGATCCTTCACAATACCGTTACAAAGAAAGGAACGGTTCTTACCCAGATTTCAAAATTCTGGTTTGATTACACAAAGGATCTTGTTCCCAATCACATGATCACCGTTGATAATGACGAAATGCCCGAATTTTTCAGACAGGATCGTTTCAAGGGCAATTCAATGATGTGCAGGAAACTTGACATGCTTCCTCTTGAGTGCATCGTAAGGGGATACATAACAGGAAGCGGCTGGGCTTCATATCAGAAGGACGGAACCGTATGCGGCATCAGACTTCCCGAAGGACTTAAGGAATCCGAAAAACTCCCTGAGCCTATTTATACCCCCTCCACAAAGGCGGAGATCGGTGATCATGACGAGAATATCTCCTATGAGCAGAGCATTGCCCATCTTGAAAAGCATTATCCCGGAAAAGGCGAAGAATATGCAAAGAAGTTAAAGGATCTTACCATCGCACTTTACAAAAAATGTGCCGATTATGCCCTTACAAGAGGCATCATCATTGCAGATACAAAATTTGAATTCGGACTTGATGAAGACGGAAACATAGTTCTTGCGGATGAGATGCTCACTCCCGACTCATCAAGATTCTGGCCCCTTGAAGGTTATGAAGCAGGAAAGAGCCAGCCTTCATTTGACAAACAGTTTGCACGTGACTGGCTTAAGGCCAATGACGGAAAGCATGACTGGACTCTTCCTCAGGACATTGTTGACAAGACCATCGAAAAATATCTCGAAGGTTACAGACTCTTAACAGGAAAGGAACTTTGAAATGAGCTCTACTGACAGATACCAAAGCCCGCTCTCCGAGAGATACGCAAGTAAGGAGATGCAGTATATTTTTTCACAGGATAAAAAATTCCGTACATGGAGAAAGCTGTGGATAGCGCTTGCAGAGACTGAGATGGAACTGGGGCTTTCCGAAAACGGAAAACCCGTCATCACTCAGGAGATGATAGATGAATTAAAGGCTCACGCAGAGGACATTAATTACGATGTTGCAAGAGAAAAAGAAAAGGAAGTGCGCCATGATGTAATGAGCCATGTATATGCTTACGGACAGCAGTGCCCCAAGGCAGCCGGCATCATACACCTTGGCGCTACCAGCTGCTATGTCGGGGATAATACCGATATCATCCTTATGAAGGAAGCTCTTGAACTTGTCAGGAGCAAGCTCATAAATGTCATTGCAAACCTTTCCGATTTTGCGACCACTTACAAGGATCTTCCCACTCTTGCTTTTACACATTTCCAGCCTGCACAGCCCACTACCGTAGGCAAGAGAGCAACCCTCTGGATCAATGAGTTCATGATGGATCTTGAGGACCTTGATTATGTTCTCGGATCACTGAAACTTCTCGGTTCAAAGGGAACCACCGGTACCCAGGCTTCGTTTAAGGAGCTGTTCAACGGTGATGATGAGACCATAGATAAGATCGATCCCATGATAGCGTCAAAAATGGGATTTGATGATGTTTACCCTGTTTCCGGTCAGACTTATTCCCGTAAGGTTGATACAAGGGTTGTAAACGTCCTTGCAGGGATCGCGGCATCCGCTCACAAGATGAGTAACGATATAAGACTTCTCCAGCATTTAAAGCAGGTAGAGGAGCCTTTTGAAAAGAGCCAGATCGGATCTTCCGCAATGGCTTATAAGAGAAATCCCATGAGATCCGAAAGGATAGCATCCCTTGCAAGATATGTGATTGTGGATGCGCTTAATCCTGCCATTACATCCAGTGTACAGTGGTTTGAAAGAACCCTTGATGATTCGGCCAACAAAAGACTTTCGGTTCCCGAAGGCTTCCTTGCAACGGACGGCATCTTAGACCTTTGCATGAACATCACCGCCAAGGGTGGAATGAAGGTATATCCCAAGGTTATCGAAAAACAGTTCATGGCAGAGATACCCTTCATGGCTACCGAGAACATCATGATGGATGCTGTGAAAAACGGCGGAAACCGTCAGGAGCTTCACGAGAAGATCAGGAAGCTTTCCATGGAAGCCGGAAGACATGTTAAGGAAGAAGGCGCAGACAACGACCTTCTTGAACTTATAGCAGCGGATGAAAGCTTCGGAATGAGCATCGACGATCTGAAGAGATCACTTAAGCCGGAGAATTATGTGGGACGTGCACCCAGACAGGTTGAAGTATATCTCAGAGACTATGTAAAGCCTGTTCTTGATGCCAATAAGGACTCTCTGG
This sequence comes from uncultured Lachnospiraceae bacterium, assembly GCA_946631935.1. Taxonomy (GTDB): domain Bacteria; phylum Bacillota; class Clostridia; order Lachnospirales; family Lachnospiraceae; genus AC2028. Next base: position 19,311 of record CAMPAP010000010.1, read on the forward strand.
GACTTAAGGCCGATATTAATGTCTGATGGGGATAAATTCGAAAATGCTTTCATGCTTTACTAAAATAAAGCAATACTTTATAATGTATCTCGTTGCGAAAATGCATTTTATGCATCAAAGAAAGGCGGAGTTTTAAATGGTAACAGCAATAGTAGGAGCTAACTGGGGTGATGAAGGCAAGGGTAAGATAACCGATATGCTTGCCGCAGACAGCGATATCATCATCAGATTTCAGGGCGGAGCAAACGCGGGACA
>CAMPAP010000011.1 GCA_946631935.1 uncultured Lachnospiraceae bacterium
ATTAACATTATACCCTATTTTTAAAAATTAAGCCTTATGGCCGCCTACCTGACCGTTTCTCTCAGCAGTCATCGCTCCCTCTTCAAGATTCATGCCCTTGAGAATTGCGTTTTTTCCGTATCTTTCCTGGATGGAGATCACTGCCTCCTGAAGCTTTTTGTCCTTCTTTTCATCCGCTTCGTTCTTTTTACGTTCGTCTTCCTCAGATTCATAATCCGTAAAAAGATCAAGCTGGACGTACTCAGTCCTGCTCCTGTTGATGCTCTCCCCCTCTTCTTCGGGGAGTGTGTGATTGGCAGTTATATTGACCCTTCTTATAAGAAGATTCATATCAATGATATCAAGGTACAGTTCCTCAGCCGCGTTCATCAGAGTCCTGGTGGAGGAGGAATAATGTCCGAGATTAATGCTTCCGCCCGCAGGTGCCGGAACCAGACGTCCATACCAGTCCCTGACGACTTCTCCTTCATACTCTTTCATCCTCTCGATATCTGATAGATTGTCGATATCGTATCCGATGTAGAGGACAAGCTGATCCGTCACCAGTCCCTTTTTTACAAGATCAATCGAAAGAAGCTCGGTCATCTCTTTAACGATCAAAAGGCCCTTTTCTGCGGTATAGGGACATTTCAGAACCTGTCCGGACGAAAGGGATGTACTTTTTGGAATATAGGATTTTATATCCGAGATCTCGCAGGGCTCATACCCCCATGCATGGTCTATAAGAAGTTCCGCATTTATTCCAAACAGCTTATACAGAAGGTCCTCGCTGAAATGATTGCCTCTTGCTCCCACGGAACACCTTGCAACATCACCAAGGGTATACATTCCGTTTTTCTCAAGCTTACGTGCGGTGCCGGCACCTATCCGCCAAAAATCCGTAAGAGGTCTGTGGCCCCAGAGTTTTTCCCTGAAGGATCTTTCGTCAAGCTCCGCAATACGCACTCCGTCGCTGTCGGCCTTCATATGCTTTGCAACTATATCCATTGCAATCTTGCACAAGAACATGTTCGTTCCTATACCCGCAGTAGCGGTGATCCCTGTCTCTGCGAGCACTTCACGGACCATCTTCAGCGCAAGGTCATGGGCCGTCATTTTGTATGTTTTCAGATAATGTGTGACATCCATGAACACTTCGTCAATGGAATACACATGCATATCTTCCGGCGCAACATACCTTAAATATACACTAACGATCTTCGAACTGTATTCCATGTAATAGCGCATTCTCGGAGGAGCAACCACATAATCAAGTTCTAATGAGGAATCGCTCTTAAGATCGGAGTCGATGTAGGACTTGCCTGAAAAATCCCTTTTAATTGAATGCTTTCTTGCGATGTTGATCTCACGCACTCTCTGAACCACTTCGAAGAGTCTTGCTCTTCCCGGGATGCCGTAGGATTTTAACGAAGGAGATACCGCAAGGCAAATGGTCTTTTCCGTTCTGGTGGGATCTGCCACAACCAGATTGGTATTAAGAGGATCAAGACCTCTTTCGACACATTCCACCGAGGCATAGAAGGATTTTAAGTCAATAGCAATGAAGGTCCTTCTGTCAGGACCTTCATCGGAACAGATCATTGTGCTGTTTTTATTTTCTGACGGATTTGTCATATTGCCTGTAACTTTATTTTACGATCTTTATCTTCTTATACGGTTCCCCTACGCCATCGGGAACCTTTGTTCAGTGTATTTCGAACGGGTTATCGCGGCCCTCTTCCATATCAAGTATTCCCTCTACGCAGTGGTGGACCATTTCGCGGACGGCAACATCTGTATAAAATGCCATATGGGATGTCAGGAGCACATTGGGAAATGACTTAAGGATGGCCATATCGTGATTTGCCAGGACATCTTCTTTTCTGTCGAGATAATAAAGTCCCGCTTCATGCTCTATGGTATCAAGTCCGGCAAACGCTATCTTTCCCGATTCGATTCCGTCGATCATTGCTGTGGTATCAATGAGCATTCCTCTTGCGCAGTTGATGATCATAACACCGTCTTTCATCATGTCTATCTGCTCTGCACCTATCATATGATAGTTTTCTTCAAGTCCGGGAACGTGAAGTGATATGATGTCACAGTTTTTGTAGATGGTATTAAGGTCGGTATAGTCGGCGTATTTGGATGCACTTTCATTTTGTCTTACATCATAACAGAGCATTTTACATCCGAAGCCTGACAGGTGTTCGATGACTTTGCTTCCGATCCTTCCGGTTCCGATGATGCCGACAGTGCAGTCCTGGATATGTCTTCCGAGCTTGCCCTTGAGGGAGTAGTCCTGGATATCACCTCTTTTAATGATGGGCATGATCTTCCTGAGTCCCATGAGCATCATCATTATGGTATAGTCTGCAACTCCCGTGGGATCGTAGGAAATTGATGCGGTCCTGATACCTATTTTGTGCGCATAGGCATTGTCTATATGGTCATATCCTATGGTCCTTGTGGATATGTAGCGGATGCCCAGTTCTTTAAATCTGTCCAAAAGAGCAGGATCCATAGTATTTGTAAGAATGCTCAGGGCATCATACCCCTTTGCGAGCTCTGCATTATCAAGAGACGGGTACTCACTGGTAAAACCGTACTCAACTCCTTTTTCCTTACATATCTGTTCAAAATATCCCTGTTCATCATAGGGTCTTAGGGAATAAGCAAATATCTTCATTTTAATAAACTCCTTCAAAGCAGATTATATCACATTTGAAGGTTAACCATTCTAAATCCCAATACAAAAGGACCCGCGAAAGCGAGTCCCTTTTCATTAGTCACATTTTTTTCGAATCTTTTACAAGGAGATCCACATAGCCGGGCGAACACCATTGTTATGCGAACCATCCGGATAGTTACTATATACTTTTATTTCATTATTATTACATACCACGATCATTTTTTCTTTTTCACGTATTCCCGGTGAACGGAGCCACCAACAACATTGGCTGTTTCTCTCTACACTTACTCCGTTATTTACCGCATACACAGATGGATATCCCGCTCTGTCATCATCAGTAAGAAGGTATGACTCATATTCCTCATAGCTTAAGCAGAATACTTTATCCCGGGTATTAACACCATCTTTCCCATGCCAATTCCATTCATATCCCGATGCGTCCGGATTCGAATTATTTACTTCAAGGATCTGGCTTCTTTCGGCTTCCGAAAATGCCTGCCTGTAAAATGCGTCATTGCACCAATCACGTATTTCGGAATCTTCCCAGGTTGTATAGTCAAGCCCACTATCGTAATCGACTCTGTCAATAACCTTTTCGGTGATCACCAGCATTTTGTCATTTTCCTTAGCCAGCACCTTCCAAACAAGAACCTCCGCACCATTGGATGGATTTCCATCCTGTTCATAGCTTCCAAAGAAAATAACATTTCCGACACTGACATCATCAAAAATGTATTTTCCACATCTTTCACAAACATTTCCGTTCATCAAATGGCCTAAGGGTTCTCCTTCGGCAAGCCCGCACGCAGAACATATCTTAGGTTCTGTACATGTAGCATCCATAAAATTATGTCCCTGAGCTTCTCCTTCCGACGCTCCGCATTCGCTGCAGGTCTTAGGTTCGGTGCATGTGGCAGGTATCCAATTATGAATATGATCATCTGACTCTTCTTCTGAGTTGTTCTGATCATCTGTAATATCAGGATCTTTTTCTATTTCCGCATCTGCAACCTGATCATCTGCCTGACGAGTTTCAGATGAAGTCTCATTTTCAGCAGAACCATTATTAAGCGATATACATACGATCGCTATCAATACAACAGTCAGGACTGCTGCCGCCGCCAAAATAACCGGAATTATTTTTTTCCCTTCTGATTCCTGAACTGTCTGAACCGCATCCGCCTGATTTACATATTTCTGATTTACATCTGCCTGTTCGCCATTCAAGACCTTATCTTTATATACAATTTTAGTTCCGCACTGACCGCAAAACTCTGCCCCTTCTTCTAATTCATGACCACATTTTATGCAAAACATCTGAATTTTCCTTTGCCAAAAAAAGTTATTTTCATTTAAATCATCATATCCGGCCATACATCAAACATACCGGATATTGTAAATTTAGTTTATTCTACTACCCCCCAATTTTCTTTGTCAACTTCAGTGTACATGTGGATTTTCTGCAAGATACATCACCCTGCCTGCAAACGCTCCGGCTATTTCTCCGTTAAACATCTGGCTTTCTCCTTTTTCCGTAATTGAAGTCTATCAAATGATCTATCATTGCAGCGTCAAGGAATTGTCACAATAAAAAAGAGGGTGGCTTTGACAGATTTAAAGCTACCCTCTTGATTATGAAATCTGATTATTTTTTTTATGGGAGAAAGTCAAGGCATCGGATCGTCAGCCTGTACTTTCCGTGCTTTCCATAAAATACAGTCTGGAAGCAAAATCGGGGAAGTGACGGACCTGCGAATTAAAGCCCGTTCCGCCAAAGGCCTGTTTTAAATGAACACCGGCATGCATTAGTGTGTCTCCTGATGCTGTGAGATCTTCCGTCTCGCCATCCATCTTAACAAACTTAGCGATCACATCTATGAGAAGACCGTCCTGTTTCACATGAACGGGCGCTACCGTATTGACCAGGTCTCCGAATTCCCTGACATCGATCTTGAGGGCACGGTTGTAGAAATGATATATCTCATCACTCTTAAGTCCTCTTGCATGGTATGTGTGGAACTGAAAATTAGGAACCACAAGATTTTGCATCAAAAAACCTGCAGCCTTAAGACCGTCTTCCGAAACAACCGTCCACTCGGTTATGTTTCCGGAAGAATTTTCATTTCCGGATATTCCGTTAACAGGGAGGGCGGCGACTGTCCTTCCTCTGTAAAATCTGCCGAATTGAAAAACATTTCTCCACTTTTTATAAAGCTCTATCTGTGCTTTTATGGCCGCAAGATCTTCTTTTTTTGCATCGCAGAGATTCAGTTCATATCCAAACACACCGAAGGCCGCAACATTAAACCTTGTCTCCAAAGAGGTTTCCCTTAGAGTCTGGTGATTTGGGCTTGCGGATACATGTGCGGAGTAAACGGACTGAGGGTAGCCGTAGCTGTAGCCGCTCTGGATGACGGACCTGCAGAAAGGATCCGTATCATCGCTTGCCCATATCTGAGGAAAATAACTTAATATGCCGAGATCAAATCTGTTTCCTCCCGATGCGCATCCCTCAAAAAGAATATGAGGAAATTTTTCGGTGAGTTTTTTCATTATCCCGTAGAGTCCGCAGATATAACGGTGAAAAACTTCACCCTGC
>CAMPAP010000012.1 GCA_946631935.1 uncultured Lachnospiraceae bacterium
GATCTTTCCTCAGGTGTCATGGAAAGAACTATAGCCTCGGTCTGTTTAAGCTTTTTTTCATCCACAGCGCCTTCAAGGTCTGCGGCATTAATACCCATTCCGGGAAGCATTGAAAGTATGGATGCAAGCCCGCCCATATTTTTCATCTGCTTCATGCTCTCAAGGTAATCATTAAAATCAAATTTACCCTTCTGCATACGTCCCATCATGGAACGACTCTGCTCCTCGGTGGTGGTGACGGATTCCTGGGCTTTTTCTATAAGGGTAAGCACATCACCCATTCCAAGGATCCTTGAAGCCATACGGTCGGGATAGAACTGCTCAAGATCAGTGAGCTTTTCACCCATTCCTACGTAAAGTATCGGTCTTCCGGTAACTGCCTTAATGGAAAGAGCGGCACCGCCTCTTGTATCGCCGTCAAGCTTTGAAAGGATGACACCGTCAACACCGATCTCATTATCAAAGGTCTGGGCTACATTAACGGCATCCTGACCAGTCATTGCATCAACCACAAGTATGGTCTGGAAAACTCCGGTCTTTTCCTTGATCTCCTTAAGCTCATTCATGAGCTCTTCGTCAACATGGAGACGTCCTGCGGTATCAAGGATCACCACATTGTAATTTTCCTTACGGGCTTTCTCTAAAGCGTTAACTGCGATGACGGGAGGCTTAACATCCGTACCCATATCAAATACATCAACACCTACTTTGCTACCATTTACTTTCAGCTGTTCAATAGCTGCAGGTCTGTATATATCGCAGGCAACCAAAAGGGATTTTTTGCCTTTCTTTATAAACTGACCGGCCATCTTGGCGGATGCTGTTGTTTTACCTGCACCCTGAAGACCAACCATCATTATGACGGTTATCTCTTTACCGGGTCTGAAGGAAACCTCAGTGGTCTCGCTTCCCATAAGAGAAGTAAGCTCATCATTTACGGTCTTAATAACTGTCTGGGAAGGGTTGAGGCCGTTTAAAACCTCTTCGCCGACACATTTTTCCTCAACAGTTTTAACGAAATTTTTAACTACCTTAAAATTTACATCCGCCTCTAAGAGAGCAACTTTTACTTCCTTAAGGGCTTCATGTACATCAGCCTCGGAAAGTTTTCCCTTGCCTCTTAATTTTTTAAACGCATTCTGAAGTTTTTCACTTAAACCTTCAAAAGCCATCAAAGTTCTCCAATAACGGTGGAAGCTATCTTACCGATCTTCTCGAGGTTCTCTTTTTCGGAACCCTCCAAAGATGCGAGTCTTTCTATCTCTGAAACTTCACTCTTTATCTTGAGAAATCTCTCAACAAGATGAAGCTTGGATTCATAATCGTTTAAAGCTTTTTCACAGTGCCTTAAGGTGTCGTGGACTGCCTGTCTGGAGATCCCTTCGCTTTCCGCAATCTCTCCGAGGGACAGGTCCTCAAACATGGAAGCTTCGTAGATATTCCTTCTCTTCTCGCTCAAAAGCTCTCCGTAAAAATCATATAAAAGCGATTGTTCGAGAATTTTGTTCATTAAAGCCCCTCTTTCGCGCACCTTGCATATAATATTACAAAGAAAAACAAGTGTCAAGCATTTTTACTTGACACTTGCAACATGTTTATTGAGCAATCTCTTAATCGATTCCAAGCACTTCTTCAAGTACATATTTCCTGAGTTTCGATGAATTCTTTATCGCATAATCCTTAAGATCTGTTTGGTCAATGTAGGTATTCGGATTATCATCGTCCACTGAAACCGCAGCCTCGCCCCAGCATTCAACTTCACAGTATATGATGACATTCTTCTCGATACACCTCATAAAAACGACTCTGGCATCACAGGCGTAGGGATCTTCGGAAACGAACCAGTTGTCGCCTTCCTCAAAGTTTAGGTCTAAATCTCTGTAATAATTCAGTCTTCGATCAAACGCATCCCTGGCATCGCCTTCGCTATCGTATATGTAATATGAATAACGCTTTGCTATCACATCATCCTTAAGCCCGGGATTCCAAAGATCCAGGTATATCATACCGTCATCTTCCTTTTTTCTTAACGACCAGTGATCATCCAGAAAAGCAAACTCACCTATCTCACAGTCATAATCTGTCGCATGGTTATAAACAATGCCTGAACCGTTTATCACGATCCCGTATATGATAACAGCAGCAACGCCCGCAACGGCGATAAATGCAAGGACCGACAGGATGAGTGTTTTTTTCTTCTGTTTATTCTCAGTCATATTCGTATTCCCCATTACATATGATAAGACGGTTTGAATTAAAATTCGGTCACAGAAAAGTCATTTTTCAAATGACGGACGCTCAGCCGGTAAACTGCGTGAGCAATTCAAGAGCGGTATCTTTGGAATACTGTGAAAAATATTCGTTTTCCATTATTTTTTCACAAACATCTTTGGCTTTTGCGTTATTTCCGGACATGGAATACAGACAGGCAATCTGTCTAAGTATACTTTCATATTCTTCATTTTCTTCAGGCATATCACTTATCCTGTATTCCTTCTGAAGAATATCCAGCGCATCATCCAGAACACTTACAGCTTTTTTATCATCACCGGTAAGCTTAAACGCTTCCGCTACTCTGGTCATCTGATAGACCCGTTCAATATCCTCACCGTATAATTCACGGATAAGCCCCATGATCTCCTCAAAATGTTCATCTGAAATACTTATTTCGTTATTTTCGAGAAGATCATCAAGACGCTCTTCTTTAGCATCTCTTTCATAATCCATATCTTCATGCAGAACCACCACAAATGTCTGAGCTTCTCTTTTGGAACACCCGACATCCACCAGACAATCTATGATCTCAGAATCATAATCACCTCTGTTAAATGCATCAAGGTCAAAATCATCACCGCATAATTCCTTTAGCATATTTGTGCAATCTTCCATGGTTTCAACTTCAACTTCACCATCAGAGATTTTTTTGTTTAGATCATCCCAGGCATCCGCAAGATCATCCCCCAAAGCATATCTGATATTATCCTGCTCCATCCTTTCTGCTTTTTCGAAAACACTTTCGGCCTTCTTATACAGCTCATCTGCTTTTTCGGCATTACCTGTATTACCGTAAGCTTTCGCAAGATTCTCATATGCGTCCGACAAAGCACTCAAATCATAGGCGTTTTCTTTATCCGCAAGGCTTGTGATCCCTTTTAAGCAGTCCGTTCCTACACGTATAGCATCTTCAAAGCGCTCGGACTCAATATAAATACCTGTAACACGGTTCAGTGATATGAGATATTCCATATCATAGTCAAGCGGGATAACATTATCGTCTTCAAGCAATCTCTCAACGTCATTTTTATGGCCGCATAAATTCAAAGCCCATGCGTATACATTTCTGACTCCCAGCGAATAACAGGTATTGGGGAATAATTCATTTGTTTTTTCATAAAGTTTATTTAACAGGTTTAAGATCTCTCCGGATTCATTTTCATGAAATACCCTTCCGAAAAAAACAGATGAAAGAAGGTGCCAGTCTTCATAGCATTCTTCGTAATCGGATCCTTCATAAAGTGCAAACTCGATATAACGCAACAGTTCATAGTTGTCGCATCCGGCTTCATAGATCTTCTCGGTAAAAAAAGGCGCAAGCAAAGGATACAGTTCTTTCCTGAAATTTTTCCCGCTTTCAGATTCATATCTTAAAAATGTATTTCTGACAGGTGCATAAATATACTTTTCATCATTTTCTTCGCAAACAAACGAATTGGAGCAAAATTCATCGTATTCATCATCTATTCGCTTATCCTTCAGAACGGGAGCCAGTATTTCCATTATCTCATCGTTCCATTTTCCTACGACGGAAAAGATAACGCCAAGTTTGATCTGTGCATCGGGAAGTGTCTGCACATATCTGTCCATCAATCCTTCGATACCGTCGGGAAAATCCCCAATCTCCGGTCTTTTGCCCTGAGAATCGATCAGATTATATATCCTGATAACAGGAGCCAGGCAAATGGGCAACCCCCGGAATTTCTTATAGAGGGCGTTGCAAAGATACTCATCGGATATGCCCTTATCATGAAGACAGGCTATGGTCTCATTTTGGGACAAACCTTTTAATTCATTCTGATCAAGATATTCTTTGCTTTTCCAGATATCTTCATCCTTATCCCAGGTCAGAGGATCGCGTCCCAGAATGACCCAAAGGAAACCGTTCGAATTCCGGATAAAAGAATTCTCGCCACGCCTTAACCAGTCATCCTTTATCTTTCTATTCGATGACATCTGAGCGGAGAACCTGTCATAAGAATCCAGAAATATCACCACAGGTTTATCACTGTATTTCTTGGAATCAAGATTCATCTGAACATCAAACAAAAACCAGTAATATAAGTTGTCATACAGCCGGTCTTCATCTTTAATGAGGTCTATTCTTGCCAGTTCCTCTTTATAACCCTTTCTTCTTTTCTTGCCGGAAAAAAGAGCTCCGAGCAGAGTATCCGTACCCTGGATTGCGGCAGACACTTTATCCAGCCCCGGTACCATCTGCATAAATTCAACGGCGGATTTTGCGACAGTATGTTTTTCGAGGATAAACGAATCGGTATTTTTCTCTTCTTCGTCATACTTGCCACCGCTGAGATATTTATATGCTCTGTATGCATGATCAAAAGCGGTAAAAGTAAAACCGTATTTTCTTTCGAATTTGTTCCTAAGGATCCCCAGTATCCTTGACTGGGAATAAACAGTCTCTTCCCTGTCATCAAAATTCAGACAGACATTGACACAATCAATCTCGTTTTCCATCCTGGAACGCAATGCGGATTTACCGGCACCGTCGATTCCCCAAAAAGACATGACCGACCATTTGGGATCTGTATTATTCTTTATGTTCTCCGCAAGAGAATCATATTTTTCCCTGAATGATCTCAGTTCATCTTCCCTGCCGTAAAACATATCGCTTTTATTAATAGGATTATTCATATTCGTCTCCAAAGCTGTTTATGCAAATATTTTATCACATATTAAAAGCCCGGGCAGAAGTTACGATTAAGCATACTCTGCACCGGGCTGTGATTCTAAATAATGATCGGATCAATATGATCAGATATTTGTCTTTACTACCTTGGGCTTGTAGCCTTCCTTCTCAAGAGCATCGATTATCTGGTTCTTATGCTCTGTTCCGAAGGCTTCAAGTGTTATGCGAAGCTCAACGGCTGCGTTTCTGTTGATCGATACAAACTGGTTATGCTCAAGCTTAATGACGTTGCCGCCCTGCTCTGCAAGTATTCCGGAAACCTTGGCAAGCATGCCGGGCTTGTCGGGAAGCAGAACCGATACGGTAAAGATCCTGTCTCTTGCGATAAGTCCGTTCTGAACAACGGAACTCATGGTAATGACATCCATATTACCGCCTGAAAGGATCGAGACAACCTTCTTACCTTCCGCTTTCATATGCTTAAGTGCCGCAACGGTAAGGAGACCTGAATTTTCAACAACCATCTTGTGATTCTCAACCATATCAAGGAAGCAAACAACAAGTTCGGAATCCTCAACCGTTATGATATCATCAAGATTCTTCTGAAGATAAGGGAAAAGACTTAAACCGGGTGTCTTTACGGCAGTACCGTCAGCAATAGTGTTAACTCCCTCAAGGGTAACAACCTTGCCTGCATCCAGAGATGCCTTTAAGCATGCGGCACCAGCTGGTTCAACACCGATAACCTTTATCTTGGGATTAAGAAGCTTTGCAAGGGTGGAGACACCTGTTGCAAGTCCGCCGCCTCCGATAGGAACAAGGATATAATCAACCAAAGGAAGCTCTCTGACTATCTCCATGGCAATGGAGCCCTGTCCTGTAGCTACTCTTAAGTCATCAAAAGGATGGATGAAGGTATATCCTTTTTCCTTAGCAAGTTCCAGAGCCTTTTCACAGGCTTCATCATAAACATCACCGTAAAGGATCACCTCAGCTCCGTAGCTCTTTGTACGGTTAACCTTTATAAGGGGGGTGGTTGTGGGCATTACGATAACAGCCTTTGCACCATAAGCTTTAGCGGCATATGCAACACCCTGGGCATGATTCCCGGCAGATGCGGTGATAAGTCCCTTTGCTCTGTCTTCATCAGACAAAGTCGAAATGGTGTAATAAGCACCTCTTAATTTATATGCACCGGTAAGCTGCATATTCTCAGGCTTTAAATAAACCTTATTTCCGGTCTGATTTGAAAAATACTCGGAATATACAAGCTTGGTATCTCTTACAACTCTGGATACTACTTCCGATGCTTCTTCAAAAGCTTCAAGGGTCAACATTTCTTTTGCCATATCATTCTCCATTATACTTAGTGACGCGGTCTAGATTTAAATATATATTTTTTTTCATTAGTCGCGCCAAGCGGGAATGCTGTTACTGCAGGGTCCAGTTCCCGCCGCAGGCCTCTCACTGCGTTCGGGCCAGGCGACCGCCATTCCTCGCAGGCGCTCGATTCAAAAAATTATATATTTAAATCTTCCCGCTGTCACAGGATTATACTAAGCGGGTGACATGCATATATAAACTTTTACGTCAAGGTGACTGCGAGAAACGCGATCGCCTGGCCCAAGCGAAGCTTGTGGCCTGCGGCACGAACTAAAACATTTGGTAAAAAGCGTTTCCGCCTGGCACCGCAGAAAGAAAAAGTTTATATATCATGGCAGGACCCGCGTGATCATTCTGCGATATCTGCTACATCAAATATTGCATTAACGTAGTCCGTCGCATTGAACTTCTGCAGGTCTTCGATCTTTTCACCGACTCCTATATATTTAACCGGAATTCCCATCTGTGCCTGTATGGCAATGGCAATTCCGCCCTTTGCGGTTCCGTCCATCTTTGTAAGTATAATACCCGAAAGAGGAGCCGCTTCATTGAATTCTCTTGCCTGGTTTATTGCATTCTGTCCTGTTGTTGCATCAAGAACAAGAAGGTTTTCCCTGTGAGCTGCTTCAAATTCTTTATCTATGACGCGGTTCATCTTGGCAAGTTCATCCATGAGATTTTTCTTGTTATGAAGGCGGCCTGCAGTATCTATTATAAGAACATCTGCTCCTCTTGCCCTTGCTGCCGTACATGCATCAAAGACAACACTTGCAGGATCCTGTCCGTCTTTTCCGGATACTATCTGTACGCCGCTTCTTTCAGCCCATATCTTTAGCTGGTCTTCCGCAGCAGCCCTGAAGGTATCGGCACCGGCTACAAGTACTTTCCTTCCCATAACAGAAAGCTGTGAAGAAAGCTTTCCGATGGTCGTGGTCTTACCCACACCGTTTACTCCGATAACAAAAACAACAGAAGTCCGGTTTTCAAAATCATAAGCATTCTCTCCGCATTCCATCCTGCACCTTATGGAATCAATAAGAAGCTCACGGCACTCAGATCTTGATTTAAGATGTTTTTCCCTGACTTTATCTTTAAGTTCATCAAGGATCTCTTCGGTAATTGTAGCACCAACATCCGCACCTATGAGGAATTCTTCAAGTTCATCATAAAAATCATCATCGATCTCGGAAGCGGTAAAAATAGAGGCAAGGCCCTGGGAGAAAGATTCTCTCGTACGGCTCATGCCTTCCTTTAATCTCTCGAAAAGGGCCTCTTTATCTTCATGATAGAGTCTTCCGTCTACGGGAATATCTTCCTGAAGCTGTCTTGCTATTGGGTCCTTTTCGGCTTCATCAGCGATGGCTGTCAGTTTTGCAAGCGCTTCGCTGTAATCGTTCTGGGATTTTTCGTTTTTTCTTCCAAACATTTAATTATTCATCCAGTTCGGATTCGATAAGATTTACGGCAACCTGGCTGGATACGCCCTTCTCCTGCATCGTTATACCGTACAGGCGGTCAACCCTCTGCATCGTACCTCTTCTGTGAGTGATAACGATGAACTGGGTATTTTTTGTAAGCTTATGCAGGTAACCTGCAAACCTTCCTACGTTGTTATCATCAAGTGCGGCCTCGATCTCGTCAAGGAGACAGAAAGGCGAAGGCTTTAAGTTCTGTATCGCAAAAAGAAGTGAGATCGCGGAAAGTGCTTTTTCTCCACCGGAAAGCTGCATCATATTCTGAAGCTTCTTGCCGGGAGGCTGTGCCGAAATATTGATACCGCATTCAAGGATATTCTCATCATCCTGAAGTGAAAGGGATCCTTTACCGCCTCCGAAAAGTTCTTTGAATACCTTGTCATATTCTTCATTGATAAGCTTGAACTTCTCGGAGAACTGGGCCTTCATGTTCTCATCAAGCTCATCGATTATCTTCTTAAGGGTTTCCGCCGCCTCAATAAGATCGTCATGCTGTGTCTTCATGGATTCGTATCTTGAAGAAACTTCCTTATATTCTTCAATGGCTCCCACATTAACATCACCGAGCTTTTTGATCTTATCCCTGACCTCTGCAGCATCACGCTTTAAAACGGTAAGGTCATTTAAGTTTTCATCACGCATCTCTGCAGCCTGGGAAAGAGTGATCTCATATTCCTGCCACATATAATTGATGCGGATCTCCATAGTCTCATTAGCCTTATCTCTCTGAGCGGTAAGCCTGTTGACTTCCTTATCAAGAGATGACATCTTCTCCTGGAGTTTTTCAGTGTTTTCAAAGAAACCTTTCTGCCTGTCAGAAAGTTCCTTCTTCTTTGTAAGAGAATTCTTCAAAAGATCATCGGATTTTTTCTGCTCTTCGTAGGAAGCCTCTATTGTCTTACCGATCTCAACTATCTGCTCTTCCTTTTCGGAGATTGCGGTATTGTTGGAATCGATGGAATTATTGAGACTTTCAAGTTCTGCGTTTGCATTTTCAAGAGCCTCTTCAACACGGTTTAAGTTAGCCTGCTTAAAGTCTCTTGCCTGTTTCATCTTCTGGACTTCGATCTCCCATTCGTTGACACGTGCGGCAGCTTCAGACTCTACTGCCTGCTTGTCCTTAAGTATCTCATTGAGATCGCTTTCCTCATCGCGAAGACGCTTTTCGTTCTTTTCGCTTTCCTTTAAGATCTCTGCAGCCTCATCCCTTGCGGTAATTGCATTTGAAATCTCTTTTTCGATATCCTGCTGTTCTGCCTTAAGGCTGATGGCATTCTCACTTTCCTCATTGAATCTGTCACGCTCTGACTGAAGTGAGAGCCTTGCGGTATTCTGTTCAAGAACCTTATTCTGTATCTCGGCTTTTAATGTATCGAGTTCGGTTCTTGCTTTGTTTCTCTTTTCTCTTATATCTTCAATATTATTACGTGCTTTTTCGATATCGGAAGAAAGCTTAGCGACTTTTTTCTTAAGATCATTTATCTCACGGCTCTTTCCCAGGAAGTTGGAATTGTTCTTAAATGCACCTCCGCTTATGGCACCGCCGGGCATAAGGAGTTCCCCCTCAAGAGTAACTATCCTGAGAGTAAAATTAAACTTCCTTGCACATTTTGTGGCATTGTCCATATTATCCGCAACGATGAATCTGCCAAGAAGGCTCTTGATGATATTTACATATTCATCATCTGTTTCCACAAGATCAGAAGCAAGACCAAGCATGCCGTTTTCGTTAAGGGCATCCTTTGCTTTAAGTTCCTGGGGATTGATTACAGAATCAAGAGGAAGGAATGTAGCTCTTCCCAGACGGCCTTCCTTAAGGAATCCGATCATCTTTTTTGCGGTAGCTTCATCTTTGGTGACAATATTCTGAATATTTGCGCCAAGTGCAGTTTCTATGGCAGTCTCATATTTTTTGTCTACTTTAATGATATCTGCTACAACACCGATTATACCCTTGTTGGAAGACTTCTGCTCCATAATCCTTTTTACGGAGTTACCATAGCCTTCATAAGCTTCGGCAATATCCTGGAGAGCAACATATCTGGAATTTTCCTTATGATACTCTTCCTGAAGGGTCCTTAATTCATCATCACCTGAAGAAAGCTTTGAACGGAAATCGGAAACTTTAAACTCAAGCTCCTGGGATTTTTTATTCATCTCAGCTATTTCATTGCTGACTTTTTCAAAAGCTTCCTCATACTGCTTGATGGTGCTTTCTCTTACTTCCTCATCAGAACGTGCACGAAGCATCTTGCTCTGAAGCTCTGCTTTTCTGAGTTCGATCTGCTCCATAACAGCATCGTAATGGCTCAGACGGCCCTGTATCTCGGAACGTTTTTTGAGTTCATCCATAATGCCGGATGCATGTTCCTCAATCCGGGCATTCAGATCACGGATCTCTTCCTGAACCTTATCAAGAGCTTCTTTTCTTGAAGAAGCTTCAGCATCAACCTTTGCTGCCTGTTCTTCCTCGGATTCGGAATCTTTGTTGATTGATTCCTTTTCCTCTTCTGCTTTTTTGATCTCACCAAGAAGGGCTTCTTTTCTTTCGGAAAAATGAACGATATTATCCTTGCTGGATTTTATCTGCTCTTTAAGAAGTTCAATGGATGACTCGAGCTTTTGTCTTGCAGAATCGGCACCTGTTACAAGGTTCCTTGCTTTTTCGATGGATTCTTCAAGATCTTCCATCTCCTGGCGCACGGAGTCATAATCTTCCTTGACTTTGTTATATTCGGATGTTGTATTATCAAGATCCTCAGAGGCAACATCAAGTCTTGCCTGAAGATCCGAAGCTGCTTTTTTCAGACTTTCATTTTCAAGAAGGAAAGAATTTACATCTATGGTACGAAGCTCATCCTTGTATTTGAGCCATTCCTTAGCCTTATCAGACTGTCTCGAAAGAGGTCCTATCTGACGCTCTAGCTCAGCAAGGATGTCCTTAACACGGACAAGATTATTCTGCTCGGATTCGAGTTTTTTCAGAGCCGCGCTCTTACGGTATTTGAATTTAACAATACCTGCAGCTTCATCAAAAAGCTCTCTTCTTTCTTCGGGTCTTCCGGAAAGGATCTTATCGATCTGGCCCTGTCCTATGATGGAATAACCTTCTTTACCTATACCGGTATCAAAAAAGAGCTCATTTACATCTTTGAGCCTGCAGGGGGAACCGTTTAAGAGATACTCGCTTTCACCGGACCTGTAAAGTCTTCTTGCAACGGTAACTTCCTCAAAAGATATATTTAAAGCATGATCGGAATTATCAAGAGTGATAGCCACATAAGCGTAGCTTAAAGGCTTCCTGGTCTGAGTTCCGGAGAAAATGACATCCTGCATGGAACCGCCTCTGAGCTGCTTCACGCTCTGTTCTCCCAAAACCCATCTTACGGCATCGGCGATATTACTCTTACCGGAACCGTTAGGACCTACTATACCCGTGACTCCTTCATGAAACTGAAGAACAGTCTTTATTGCAAAGGATTTAAAACCCTGGATTTCAATACTTTTAAGAAACATTATTTCCTCACAAAATCTAAGTTCATGCTTTTCTGATGGTCAGAAGCGCATTATATGCGGCCTCCTGCTGGGAAGCTTTCTTGCTCCTTCCTCTTCCTTCAGAAACCTTTTCTCCGCCGATAAGTACAACGGATCTGAATATCTTTTCATTTCCGGCACCGGTTTCTTCTTCAGTGACATACTCAAGAGTCTTCTTGAGATTTTTGGCCACCTCTTCCTGAAGAGTACTCTTCGAATCAAAGAAAAGCTTCTTCTCATCAAGATCCGAAAGAATGAACCTGTGGATAAACTTGCTTGCTTCATCAAAACCGGAATCAAGGAAGATGGCTCCTATTATAGCCTCCATGACATCGGCGATAATGGAATCTCTTTCCCTGCCGCCTGTCATTTCTTCACCCTTGCCGAGTCTTAAGAAACTACCAAGTTTCAGATCTCTTGCGCAAAAAGCAAGTGAAGGCTCGCAAACCATTGAAGCACGTATCTTAGACAGTTCTCCTTCTTTTTTATCAGGATAAAGATCAAAAAGATAACGTGAGCTTATGGCTTCCAAAACGGCATCACCCAGAAATTCCAGCCTTTCGTAATCCGCCGGTCTTTCAAGCATCTGTTCATTACAAAAAGACGAATGGGTAAGTGCCTGAAGAAGAAGTTCTTTATTATTAAATTTGTAATCGATATAATCCTGCAACTGCAGGATATCTTCACTGCTCATAAAAACACCCAAAAAAGCGCAAATAAACATATGCGTGAATCATCACGACATAAAAAACAACATATTGAAAGAAAAGAATCAGTCGTTACCGGAAAGGGCGGATTTTATCATCTCAACAGCTTCGCCGACTGTTGTGATCTTTTCGGCACTTTCCTCGGGGATCTTAATATCAAAAGTATCCTCAAGTCCCATAATGATCTGATAAACATCAAGAGAATCCGCACCGAGATCATCAGTGAATGTTGACTGAAGAGTGATCTCCTCGGGATCAACATTAAGAACCTCTGCAATGATAGTTTTTAATTTTTCAAATTCCATAAAAGAAACCTCCTGTTAAATATCCATGGAAACGCTGAACATTTCTCTCATATCATCATTTATATTGTTCTCTATAAAAGTCTTGCACTGAAGGATCGAATTATTGATGGAAACAGCCTTGCTTGAACCATGAGTCTTGACAAGCAGTCCGTTACAGCCAAGAAGCGGAGCTCCGCCGTACTGATCGGTATCATACTGTTTCAAAGTCTTTTTCAGAGCGGGCTTTGCAAGAAGCGCTCCGATCTTGCTTCTGCCGGAAGACATAAACGCATTCTTGATGGATTTAAGAAGAACGGTGCCCACACCTTCATACATCTTAAGGATAACATTTCCCACAAATGCTTCGCATACAATTACATCCGCAGCCCCGTATGGGATATCCCTTGCTTCGACGCTTCCGATGAAATTGATCTCAGGTGTTGCTTTGAGCAGAGGGAAGGTTTCCTTGACAAGTGCATTTCCCTTTTCCTCTTCGGCACCTATATTTACAATACCAACTCTCGGATTCGGGATACCACAAACCTTCTTAACATATGCGGACCCAATCTTTGCAAACTGAACAAGCTGGCTGGGCCTTGCGTCAACATTGGCGCCGCAGTCAAGAAGGAGCGCCTTGCCTGTTGCTGTGGGAATAAAAGGTGCAAGAGGAGGTCTTTCGACTCCCTTGATCCTTCCTACTATTATCTGTCCTCCCACGAGAAAAGCTCCGGTTGAACCTGCGGTAACAAGAGCATCGCATTTACCTTCCTTAAC
>CAMPAP010000013.1 GCA_946631935.1 uncultured Lachnospiraceae bacterium
AAGCCATGGATGTTTTTTTTATGATCCGTGATATCAGGGATATAAGAAAAAAACCTTCAACGTCTGAACTCATCGACTGGGTCAATGCACTTCAGCTTGGCGGTATTCCCTATGCCCAGATCAAGGCTAAGCTTCCTTTTGTAGGTGTCGTTGTCAAAAAAGACGAAGACCTTGAGCAGGTTACGCATACAAATTTCACCTAAAGTCACGCGGTCTAGATTCAAAATATAATTTTTTTCATTTGTCGCGCCAGGCGGGAATGCTGGTACTATAAAGTCAAATTCTTGCCGCAGGCCACTCACTTCGTTCGGGCCAGGCGAACGCCATTCCTCGCAGGCGCTCGATTCAAAAAATTATATTTCGAATCTCTCCGCTGTTTTAATGCAAAATTAGTATTGATATGTTTTTAAATTTCTTCGAAAGTCTTAGAAAGCATGGAATTCATGTAACTCTTGGAGAGTGGCTTGATCTTATGAATGCTTTGGACAGCGGTCTTATAGGAGGCCAGTTGTCCAGGTTTTATTATGGTGCAAGGATGATACTTGTTAAGAGCGAGACTGATTTTGACAAGTATGATGATGCATTTGAGGAGTGTTTTTCCGCTGCAAAAAAGGATACGGAGATCGGTGCCGAGATGCTCAGGTGGCTTGATAAATCCGAGATGATGCAGCTTGCGGAAATGGAAGCCAGGGACCATCTTAACAAAATGGAAGGCGAGGGCATCATCATCGATAAGGATGATGTAGAACAAAAATTCAGGCAAAGACTTAAGGATCAGGACTCAGAACATAACGGAGGGTCCTTCTGGATAGGAACCATGGGTAAGACATCCTTCGGAAATACCGGCGGAAATATTGGCGGTGTAAGAGTCGGAGGAATGACCGGTTATCAGTCCGCATTTGCTGTTATGGGTGCCAGAAAGTACCGGGATTTCGGGGATGACAGGGTCATGACCAACAGGCAGTTCCAGCTTGCTTTCAGAAGACTGAGACAGTTTTCTTCAAGACTTGATACTAATGAAAGAGAACTTGATATTGACAAAACCATTGATGAAACCTGCAATCAGGGCGGTGTTTTAAAGGTTGAGATGAGAAAGCCCAGGAAGAATTCGGTCAAGCTTTTACTTCTCATGGATTCTGGCGGTACCATGATCCCTTATTCCATGCTTTTAAACGATCTGTTTCAGGCAGTCAATAAGAGCAATCATTTTAAAGATGTTAAATGCTATTATTTCCACAACTGCATTTATTCGCATCTTTATAAGACTCCCGAATGTGAGAATGGCGACTGGGTAGAGACAAAGTGGCTGTTCAGAAATACTGATTCCGATCATAAAGTCATTATAGTTGGTGATGCTGCCATGGCTCCTGAGGAACTTTATTCCGTAACCGGTAATTACAGGGGACCAAATGACGGACTAAGCGGCGAGGAGTGGCTTAAATCAGTAAAAAGGCACTATAAGAAAGTTGTCTGGCTTAATCCCAAGATGGCTCCGGGAAATGCTCCCTGGAGAGAAGCTGAGACAGCACTTAAGCAGATGTTTCCCATGTATAAGCTTTCCGTAAGCGGTCTTGAAAGAGCCATGACAAAGCTTATGGAAACAAGGTGATGTGTTTTTAATAATGCTTAAAAAACATTTAGTGAAAATCATGTCTGATTTTTGTATAATCAGATTTAAATAATTTTAAGGAGATTTTTAAAATGGGTATTTTTGAAGAGTTGCAGGAAAGAACACTTCTTGCACAGCTGACAGACGAAAAGGAGATAAGAGAGCTTGTAAATAACGGAAAAGCTACATTCTATATAGGTTTTGATCCTACGGCAGATTCCCTTCATGTGGGACATTTTATGGCCCTCTGCCTTATGAAGAGACTTCAGATGGCGGGAAATAAGCCCATAGCTTTGGTGGGAGGCGGAACCGGAATGATCGGAGATCCCACCGGCAGAAGCGATATGCGTACCATGATGACAAGAGAAACCATCGAGCATAATGTTGAGTGCTTCAAAAAGCAGATGTCCAGATTCATCGAATTCGGAGAAGACAAGGCGCTTATGGTCAATAATGCCGACTGGCTTCTTGATCTGAATTATGTTGAGTTTATAAGGGATATCGGACCTCATTTTTCGGTAAATAACATGTTAAGGGCTGAGTGTTACAAGCAGCGTATGGAAAAAGGTCTCAGTTTCCTTGAGTTTAACTATATGCTCATGCAGTCATACGATTTCCTTGAGCTTTATAAGAGATACGGCTGTAATATGCAGTTCGGCGGTGATGATCAGTGGAGCAATATGCTGGGCGGAACCGAACTTATCAGAAAAAAACTCGGCAAGGATGCATATGCCATGACCATCACCCTTCTCCTTAATTCCGAGGGAAAGAAGATGGGTAAGACCGCAAAGGGAGCCGTATGGCTTGATGCTGATAAGACTTCTCCTTATGAGTTCTATCAGTACTGGAGAAATGTCAGTGATGCTGATGTGTTCAAATGCCTGAGAATGCTCACATTCCTTCCTCTTGAACAGATATCGGAGATGGATAAATGGGAGGATTCAAGGATAAACGAGGCAAAGAAGATCTTAGCTCACGAGCTTACGGAGCTTGTTCACGGTAAAGATGAGGCGGATAAGGCAGAAAAGGGTGCGGATGCACTTTTCGGAGGAGGAGATATTTCTTCCGCAGACATTCCTACCGTTAAGATGGAAGAAGATGATTTCAGGGACGGCAAGGCAGACATTCTTGCAATCCTTGTAAGAAGCGGTCTTTGCCCTACAAGAAATGAAGCAAGACGTGCTGTCGAGCAGGGCGGAGTCAGTGTTGATGATGAAAAAGTAACCGATGTTAAGACTCTTTACACCAAGGAAGATCTTAAAGACGGAAAGCTTGTAAGACGCGGAAAGAAAGCGTTTAAGAAGGTTACAGCCTGAATCTTTCATGAAAGGGAGGCCTTAGTATGAGTGCAGAATATGAGAAACTTCAGAGCCTGCTTAAGGCAGTGAGGGAAAAAACCGATTTTGTCCCGGATATAGCCATTGTCCTGGGCTCCGGACTTGGGGCTTATGCGGAAGGAATAAAGACTGTTTGCGAGATCCCATATTCAGATCTTCCCGGTTTCCCCGTATCCACCGTTCAGGGCCATTCCGGAAAATTCATCTTCGGATATGACGGAGAGAAAAAAGTAGTATGCATGAAAGGAAGAGTCCACATGTATGAAGGCTATAAGCCTTCCGAAGTCGTTATGCCCATCAGACTAATGTATATGATGGGAGCAAAGATCCTTTTTCTTACAAATGCCGCAGGCGGTATAAATGAAAGCTTTCATCCCGGGTGTCTTATGCTTATAGAAGATCAGATCGCATATCATGTTCCCAATCCTCTTGTGGGACCCAATGTTGATGAACTTGGAACAAGATTTCCGGATATGACTTCCATATATGACAAAGATCTTTCAAAAGTTATCGAAAAGACTGCATCAGAGCAGGATAGTGAATTGTTTAAGGGCGTTTATGTCCAGCTTTCAGGCCCTTCATATGAATCCCCTGCAGAGATAAAGGCTCTCAGATGCCTTGGAGGATCGGCTGTCGGAATGAGCACAGCCATTGAAGCCATTGCTGCAAGACATGCAGGTATGAGGATTTGCGGAATTTCAGTTATCAGTAATATGGCCGCCGGTATCACCGGTGAAGAGCTTAATCACGAAGAAGTTCAGAAAGCTGCGGATTCTGTTTCAGCCAGATTTGAAAAACTTGTCAGGGCATCAATTGCTGCCTTTTGAAAGGGATCATAATGGAAGAGGAATTGATTGTCACACTTTTAATAAATGCCTTTGATGCAAGAATGTATTCATATTGTCCTTATTCAGGATATGCAGTCGGAGCTGCCATACTTACGGATGATGATGAGATCTATAGAGGCTGTAATGTTGAAAATTCATCCTATGGTGCAACGATCTGTGCAGAAAGATGCGCCGGGCTGAAAGCTGTAAGCGAAGGGAAGAAAAAATTCAGGGCAATTGCCATAGTCGGAGCTCCGAAAGATGCATCTGAAGTTAATGATTATGCTTATCCCTGCGGTATTTGCAGACAGTTTTTATATGAATTCGGGGGAGGGGATATGACCGTCATTGTTGCAAAAAGCATTGATGACAAGAAGGTTTTTAAACTTTCCGAGCTTTTGCCGGAGGCTTTTTCTTCGGATAATCTGAATTAAATTATTTTAACTGCTTACCGGGGGGCCTTTCAGGCTCCCCAGTTTATTAATCCGTATCCTCTGTGATAAAGGATCTCATCCGTATAAACAGTCTTTCCCCCCTGAGAAATAGTTACCGGTATATCCACGGGAAGTATTCCTTTCGGAGTGCTTTCTCCGAAGGCGGTACATATGCTTACAGATACGTTTAGATTAAAGGGACCGTTTCCTGCAAAATCATAAGCGTTTCCGTATGCGTTATATGCGCAGATAACGGCATCAGCATTGTAGAGCGAAGCATCGTAAGGAAGGTTTAAGCTTATTAGAACCGTTTTTTTACCTTCCGTCTGATGCACCTCTTTTATTATGCTTTCTATAATGCTGCTTTTTTCGGTGCTTTGTGAAAGGATCAGTACATTTTCGGACGCATTTAATGCATTCTGAAGTTCTTTATTATAAATGGACAAACCGTTGTAGCAGATAACAGTGGTATTTGAAGCTGAGGCATTCCCAAGTGCCAGTAGTCTTTTCAGAGCATATTCAACAGAGGAGCGCCTTTTTTCGCTTGGTATCAGGATCAGTGTTTTTGCATTCCCGTTTCCGTTAATGGGAAGAACATTGCCTTCGTTTTTAAGAAGTGTCATGGATGAGAGTGTTATTTCCCATTCTCTTATGCGGTGCTCAGGACTTCCGACGCATGTAAGCGCATTATTGATCCTTTCTTCATAAGAAGGATGGTTATTATGATCAAGGATACCTTTTTTAGATTTGAGTTTCAGGATCC
Organism: uncultured Lachnospiraceae bacterium; assembly: GCA_946631935.1. Lineage (GTDB taxonomy): Bacteria > Bacillota > Clostridia > Lachnospirales > Lachnospiraceae > AC2028. The sequence continues at coordinate 4,971 of CAMPAP010000013.1, forward strand.
TCCTTACGCTTTCGTTTAGTCTTTCTTCGCTTATCTCGCCGTTTTCAACATATTTTTCAAGAGTACTTATATATGATTCCAGTTCGCCGAAGGTATCTTTGCTTCCGTCTTTATAGATGTTAACGGGGCAGAGCAGTATATCTGCACCTGCGTTTATTGCAAGCTTAGCTGCATCTGTTTTTTCGAAATTATCTGCGATGGCACCCATGTCTAAGGCGTCTGTGATTATCCGACCCTTATATCCCATTTCATTTCTTAAAAGATCTGTGATGATGGTATGTGAAAGAGTTGCGGGAAGACAGATCTTTTTTCCGTCTTTTTTTGATATATATGTATTTTGTTCAATATTCGGAAATTCGATATGAGCTGTCATGATCATTTCGGCTCCGGAATCAATACCAGCCTTAAAAGGGATCAGCTCACATTTTTTCAGTTCATCTAAAGTAAGAGCTGATGAAGGAAGACCTGTATGTGAATCTTCAGAGACATTTCCGTGTCCCGGGAAATGCTTTAAAGCTGCAATGCATCCTGCATCATTTAAGCCTGACATATAAGCGCATACATTTGATGATACTATGGCAGGATCGTCTGAAAATGATCTGACTCCTATAATGGGATTTTCCGGATTGTTATTTACGTCTGAAACAGGCGCAAAATCAACATTAAAGCCAAGGGATGTTATTTCACTGCCTATGATAAAGGCTGCATTTTTTGTAAGAGAGGTATCACCCGTTGCGGCAAGTGCCATATTTCCGGGCATGACGCATCCGAAGGGAACTCTGTTAACGATCCCACCTTCCTGATCCACACATATAAACATTGGAATGCCGTTTTTTGAATTTATTGCAGAAGTCTGTGAATCGTTTATCAGTCTTACGGTCTGCTCTTTGTCATTTATATTTCCGGTAAAAAAGATCATTCCGCCAAAGTCGTATTTTTCAATGATCTGTGCATACTCAGGTGTTATCTGCGTTGCCGTTTTTGAATTACCGGAATCGGAGCGGAGTGCAACGATCATCATCTGGGCAATTTTTTCCCTTGTGCTCATTTTGCTTAATATGAGATCGATATTATCCGAAGTATCATCCTGAGCATTTCCGTTTACAGACTGTGCATTTATATTTACGTTTTCAAGGTTTCCGGTTTCAGGCTGAAGGTTTCCTGATATCAGATCCTGATTTTCTGTATTATCAAAATTTGCAGCACTTTTCTCATTTTCAAGGATTAAAGGATTATCTTCCTTTTTTTCCGTTTCATATGCACTAACTGAGTCAGCAGGATTTTCCATCATAACTGAAGCTTCTGTTTTTCTGCATGAACAAAGGGTAATTGCAGACAAAAAAGTCAGTATAAAAGATATTGTTCTTTTAGATTTTTTCATGTTTTTTCTCCAAACGGGCATGATTATATTTCAGGGCTGAATTATACCAAAAAGATGAATAATACTCAATTTTAAGTAAGCGGCTTAATTGTTAAGTAAATTGTTTGGACTAATATTTTCATGTGATAAATATTACGGGATAAAATTTATGTTGGTAAAATATCCAAAGTGTATTAAAATGATTAAGATCCAAAAAATACATGTCGCTTTGCGACAATAAAGGAGTACAAAATGGAAAAATTCTTTAAACTGAAGGAGAATGGTACCGATGTAAAGACAGAAGTCATTGCCGGTATTACAACCTTCATGGCCATGGCTTATATTCTGGCCGTCAATCCCTCAATCCTGTCGGCATCAGGTATGAACGGACACGCAATACTTCTTGCCACAGCTCTTTCCGCATTTATCGGAACCATGTGCATGGCACTTCTTGCCAATTATCCCTTCGCACTTGCACCCGGACTTGGACTTAATGCATATTTTGCATATACAGTCTGCGGATCCATGGGTTATTCATGGCAGTTTGCTCTCTTTGCGGTATTCATCGAAGGACTTATCTTCATAGTCCTTTCAGTAACTCCTGTAAGAGAAGCTATCTTTAATGCAATCCCTCTTCAGCTTAAGAAGGGCGTTTCTGTCGGTATCGGACTTTTTGTTGCATTCATCGGACTTCAGAACGGTAAGATAGTCGTTGACGACGGTGCTACTCTTGTTACCATCATCAAATTCAACAAAGAGTTTAGCACTGTTGGAATTTGGGCGCTTCTTACCATTATCGGAGTTCTTATAATCTCCATCCTTTATATCAATAAAGTAAAAGGAGCCATCCTTATCGGAATCTTTGCAACATGGATCATCGGTATAATCTGTGAACTTTGCGGAATCTATGTTCCCAATGCAGATGCCGGTTTTTATTCGACCATTCCCGGAACCTTTGCTGAATTTGATTTCGGTGCAATCGGTGAGACTTTTGGAGCTTGTTTTTCTGCAGCAGCCTTTGAGAACTTCAATGTTATTGATTTTGTAGTCATCATGTTTGCATTCCTTTTCGTAGATGTTTTCGATACTCTCGGAACTCTTATCGGATGTGCGGACAAGGCTGATATGCTTGATAAGGAAGGAAAGCTTCCCAGGATCCGTCCCGCTCTTCTTGCAGACGCCATCGCAACCAGCGTAGGTGCAGTTCTCGGAACATCCACAACCACTACCTTTGTTGAGAGTTCTTCAGGCGTATCCGCAGGTGGACGTACCGGACTTTCCTCAGTGGTAACAGGACTCCTTTTCCTGATCTCACTTGTATTATCACCCCTCTTTATCTCAATCCCCGGTTTTGCTACTGCTCCCGCACTTATCTTTGTAGGATTCCTTATGATGACTGCAATTACCGGAATTGATTTCAACAATCCCACAGAGAGCATTCCCGCATTCCTTGCAATGCTTGTTATGCCTCTTGTTTACAGCATTTCTGACGGTATCTGCATCGGTGTCATTTCATATGTTGTTATCAATCTCTTCACAAAAAATGCAAAGAAGATCCAGCCTCTTATGTATGTTCTTGCGATCCTCTTTGTTATCAAGTACATAATTCTTTGATCTGTCCCCTGTATGGCAGGCAAGCAGTTTTTGTTTGCCTGCCTGCAGGGATCATTTTTTATATATGACCGGAATCATACTTATCATCATCATAATGATATTACTTGCTGTTAACGGACGCAGGCTGCAATTGGAAGAAAAAAAGAGAGCAGAGGCGTTTGTTCGTGATTCCTTTGGTCATCCTTCCTCAAAAAAATTACCGGAAGAAAGAAAAAAACGATTGCAAGTTTCTCTTGATGATTTTTTGTCCGGGAAAAATCCCGGGGAATATATCGATGAACTTACCTGGTCGGATACCGGTATGGAAGACATTTTTCTGCAGATGGATAACTGTTTTTCATCTGCCGGAGAAGAATATCTTTACAGACAGCTTCATGATCTTTCATTGTCCAAAGAAGATCTGCTTTTTAATGACAGTATCATAAATGAATTAAACGAAGACAAAGATTTAAGAGAAAAGCTTTCTCTTTCACTATACAGACTTGGTTTTGTAAGGCAGGGCTCACTTCCCGGTAGTCTAAAAAAGATCCTTTCACAGGATCATATTCTTAATCCTTTTTTTCATATACTCTGTGATATTTACTATGTGATAGTTGCGGTGCTTGCATTTTATTACCCCTTAGTTGCCGCACTGTTTTTTGTTTTAATCCTTTTTGTCCAGATATCATCATATTTTTCCATAAGAAAAAAAGCTGATGAGATCCTTTCGGGATTTTCCATGATCTTTAACATGACAAAGATCGGCGGAATGCTTCCTTTAAAAAAAGATTCTCAGGCAGGAAAGGTGATAGAAGAGCTGTCAAAGGACCTTAAAAAGATCAGACTTAAGACCGTTTTTTCAGCATTCCTTGCAGGAACAGGATCAGGTCAGTCCGCAGGTATCTTTTCACTTATCTTTACATATCTTAATCTGCTTTTTCATTTTGATCTTATTGCAGCGGAATTTCTTTTAAGAAAGATCGGTTCCCAAAAAGATGCCATATACTCTGCATATGAAAAATGCGGTTTTCTTGATATGTGCCTTTCTGTATCTTCCTACAGAGTGTTTCTGGAAAAAAAGTGCGCCTTTACAAGACCTGATTTTTCGTTTGAAACAGGCATAGTGATCAAAAACGGATATAATCCCCTTTTAAATGAGCCTGTGCCAAATGATGCATCAAACAGTGAAGGCATCCTGATAACAGGTTCAAACGCCAGCGGAAAGTCCACTTATATGAGGATGATCGCCGTTAATGCAATCCTGGCTCAGACCATCTCAACATGCCCTGCGTCATTTTATGGGGCTCCGCTTTTTTCCATTTATTCATCAATTGCCGTAAGCGATTCGATATTAAAGGGTGAGAGCTATTTTATGGCAGAGATCAATTCCTTAAAAAGGATCGTTGATGCATCTGTGAGGGACAAGCGTCCTGTTATATGCTTTATTGACGAGATCTTTAAAGGTACCAATACTTCCGAGCGCATTTCCGCCGCTATGTCGGTTCTTAAATACCTCAGGGAGAAGAAAGTTATCGTATTTGCGGCAACTCATGATCTTGAGCTTACACAGCTTGTTGCAGGATATTATAAAAATGTTCATTTTTCAGAACAGATCGAAGGAAATGACATATCCTTTAATTACAGACTTATGGAGGGGCCGTCCAAAAGCAGAAATGCAATTGCTTTGTTAAAGATGAAAGGTTTCCCGGAAAACGTTATCCTTGAAAGTGAAAAAATGTGTTCTGTACTTGACGATTCAGATGCTTAAAAGGTATACTAAATAAAGGTTTTATCAGTATTTATATAAGTTTCAAGCCACAAGATATTGTTTATTCGGAGGCCATAAAAAATGAATGCAGCTGTATTTTTCGGAAGTTTCCTGAGTTACCTTTTGCTCATGGTGATAATTGTATTTGTTGCGGCTCTTGGCTTTGCTTTAGGAAGAGTTTTACGAAAAAATAAAGACGCTAAAAATGCATCATTGTCCGGCGGCGGTGAAAATGTATCTGCTGAAACTAAAGGATAAAGCAATAAAGGATACGTTAAGACGTATCCTTTAATTTTTGAACATGGATATATATTATAACAACAAGACAAGGATCCTTCTGATACTTGAGATCCTTAAAGATCTTAGTGATGATGAACATACCGTCAAAGCCGATACCATCATTAAAAGGATAAAGGATGAAGGCTTAAAATGTGACCGTAAGACCTTATATGATGATATAAGGTCTCTATCTGAAGCGGGTTTTGACATCATGCACGTTACAGGTTCCGGATATAAGCTTGTTTCAAGAGAGTTTGATGAAGCTGAGATCAAACTTCTTGCAGATGCTGTTTTGGCTTCAAAATTCATATCTAAGAAAAAAACGGACAAGCTCATTGAAAAATTAAGAAGACTTACAAGCTCTTATCAGGCATCGTCCCTCATAAGGAATATCTATTCCCCGGATGTAAAGTCTCCCAATGAGGATATTCTGTATAGTGTTGATTCCTTATCCAGAGCAATTAATGAAGGTAAGATGACGGAGTTTGAGTATCTTACCTGGAATACTGATAAAAAGCTTGTTCCGAAAGGTGAAAAGAAAAGGGTTTTAAGTCCCTGGACCCTTATATGGGCCGATCAGAATTATTACCTTCTTGCGTTTGATGATGAAGCGGGAAAGATGAAGCACTTCAGAGTCGATAAGATGAGAGGTGTTAAGATTCTGGATCAGGACAGAAAAGGATACGATGTTTATTCCGGAATGGATATAACCCAGTATGTTGAAAAAACATTTTCAATGTACGGCGGGGAAGGCGAGATGATCTCAATGGAATTTCCGGAAGATATGATAGGCATCGCCATAGACAGATTCGGCACTGACATTGCCATTATACCCGGAAAAAACGGCAAAGCATCCGTGCGTACAAAATGCTTTGTCAGTAATATGTTTTTCGGCTGGGTTGCAGGACTTGGGGGAGATGTAAAGATCACGGCACCTGCATCTATATGCAATAAATACAAGGATTTTTTAAAAAAATCTTATGAGAATTAATAATGAGACCTTTTGATTTTAGGAGGATTTTATGGGCGCGGATATGGATTACGGAAAAGTATACAAACCCGCTAAAGATGTATTTATCGTAAAAAAGGACGGTTCCCTGGAAAGCTTTAATGTCCAGAAGGTCATTAATGCTGTAAGCAAAAGTGCATACAGGGCACTTACGGAATTTTCCGAAGATGAAAATAAAAAGATCTGTGAACTGATCATAGAGAAAGTTGACAGACTTGGTGAAGACAAAATCCCCATCCCCAGGATGCATAATATAGTGGAGGATGTGCTTGAACAGGTTAAACCCATTGTTGCAAAGAGCTACAGGGATTACCGTAATTATAAGCAGGATTTTGTCAGAATGCTGGATGATGTATATAAAAAGTCCCAGTCCATTATGTACATCGGAGATAAGGAAAATTCAAATACCGATTCAGCCCTTGTTTCCACAAGAAGAAGCCTTGTATTTAACCAGCTGAACAGAGAGCTCTACCAGAAGTTTTTTCTGACAACAGAGGAGATCCAGGCGTGCCGTGACGGATATATATATATCCATGACATGTCATCAAGAAGAGATACAATGAACTGTTGTCTCTTTGATATTGCATCCGTACTTAAAGACGGATTTGAGATGGGAAATATCTGGTATAACGAGCCCAAGACACTTGATACCGCCTTCGATGTAATGGGGGATATCGTTTTAAGCGCAGCCAGCCAGCAGTACGGCGGATTTACCATTCCGTCTGTTGAATATATCCTTGAACCCTATGCTAAAAGATCATTTGAAAAAGCAAAGGCAAAATATATATCACTTGGAATTGATGAAACAAAGGCTTCTGAAACTGCATTAAGCGATGTTAAAAGAGAATTTGAACAGGGCTTCCAGGGCTGGGAATATAAATTCAATACCGTAGCATCAAGCAGAGGAGATTATCCTTTTATTACAGTAACGGCAGGTACAGGAACATCTGATTTTCAGAAGATGGCAACTGAAGCACTTTTGAAAGTTCATATGGAAGGACAGGGAATGAAAGGAAAGAAAAAACCTGTTCTGTTCCCCAAGATCGTATTTCTTTACGATGAAAAACTCCATGGCGAGGGCGGAGAACTTGAGTATATATTTGACCTTGCCATTAAATGTTCATCAAAGACAATGTACCCTGATTATTTAAGTCTTACCGGTGAAGGTTATGTTCCTTCCGTTTATAAAAAGTATGGTAAGATCATATCCCCCATGGGCTGCAGGGCATTTCTTTCACCCTGGTTTGAAAGAGGGGGCATGGAGCCGGCTGATGAAGAGGATGTTCCTGTTTTTATGGGAAGATTCAATATAGGTGTGGTATCCCTTCATCTTCCAATGATACTTGCACGAAGCAGAAAAGAAGGCAGGGATTTTTACGAGCTTCTTGATTATTATCTTGAACTCATTAGAAATCTTCATCTGAGGACTTATGCTTACCTTGGGGAAATGAAAGCATCAACGAATCCCCTTGCTTATTGCATGGGAGGATTCAGAGGCGGACATTTGGGACTTTCCGATAAGATAAAACCCCTTCTTGATTCTGCCACAGCTTCGTTCGGTATCACTGCCCTTAATGAACTTCAGAGGCTTTATAACAATAAAAACCTGACGGAAGATGCCGGGTTTTCTCTTGAAGTAATGGAGCATATTAACAGGAAGATCGCAGAATACAAAAAAGAAGATCACAGACTTTATGCCATCTACGGAACTCCGGCAGAAAATCTTTGCGGATTGCAGGTTAAGCAGTTCCGTAAAAAATACGGTATCATAGAAGGCGTGTCTGACAGAGAATATGTATCCAATTCTTTCCACTGCCATGTTACGGAAGATCTGACTCCCATAGAAAAACAGGATTATGAGAAGAGATTCTGGGATCTTTTTAACGGAGGAAAGATCCAGTACGTTAAATATCCCGTTGATTATAATCTCAAGGCTATTAAAACCCTTGTGAGAAGAGCAATGAAGATGGGATTTTATGAGGGAGTCAATCTCTCCCTTGCATACTGTGATGACTGCGGTCATGAGGAGCTTTCCATGGATGTATGTCCGGTATGCGGAAGTAAAAATCTTACGAAGATCGATCGCATGAACGGTTACCTGTCATATTCAAGAACACATGGCGATACCAGATTAAATGACGCCAAGATGATCGAAATATCCGAAAGAAGATCAATGTAATGAGATATCATGATATTACAAAAGATGATATGAATAACGGAGACGGATTAAGGATCACCCTTTGGGTTTCCGGTTGCATTCATATGTGCAGTCAGTGCCAGAATCCCCAGACCTGGGATCCTGATAGCGGAATATACTTTGACGAAGAAGCAAAAAAAGAACTTTTCGGACTTCTTTCAAGAGATTATATTTCCGGACTGACCTTAACAGGAGGAGATCCCCTGTATCCCGGTAACAGAAATGATATCTTAAATCTTTTGAAGGAATTTAAGGATCTTTTTCCCGAAAAAGATGTTTGGCTTTATACAGGATATCTCTGGGAAGAGATAAAAGATCTTGAACTGATGCGATATGTGGATGTTGTCGTTGACGGACCTTATGATAAAAACCTGAAGGATATTACCCTTTGCTGGAAAGGAAGTTCAAATCAGAGGGTCATTGATGTGAAGGAAACTATGGATACCGGAAATATCCATATTCACTGCGAGGACCATTATTCGGTGCTTAATCCCGATAATGTATACGGAAGTTCTAAATCCGGAGTGCCTTGTATGTATTGATCATACTTGTATGTATTAATTATGTTTATGCATCTGCAGGCTGGGGAATTGAATTATATATTTGTGCAGCCTGTCCGAGCCGTCATGTAGCGGATCCGCATAAATCGGTTCCCGAGGGCATTGTCCGAGCAGTTCGCGCAAATTAGCGCGAACGTCGCGAGTTGCCCGAGGGCGATTTTGAATTTGCGGATGCGGCGAAATGACGAATAGCGAGGACCCGGCAAACAAATATATAATTCAATTGCTCAGCCGGCAATTTCAAACTATATTTTATTTACAGGAGCAGATATGGAAAGAGTCGGTAAATTTGAAAAAGTAAGTTACGAGCAGTTCAAGTCCGGAATGGAAGGCATCGAAGATAATGAATCCGTTTTGAAAGAAAAATATGATCGCATTCAGCTTCCTTCAAGAGCAACATCCGGAAGCGCGGGATACGACCTTCATGCAACCTTTGATGTAACTCTTGCTCCCGGTGAGACAGTTAAGATCCCTACCGGTATAAGGGTCAGAATGAAAGAAGACTGGATGCTTGCTGTATTTCCCAGAAGCGGACTTGGCTTTAAATACAGGCTTCAGCTTAACAATACTGTGGGCATCATAGATTCCGATTATTATAATTCCGACAATGAGGGACATATTTTTGTAAAGCTTACAAATGACAGTAATGAAGGCAGGACTATTGTGCTTAAGGAAGGTGATGCCTTCGCCCAGTCCATCTTTATTCCTTATGGCATTACAGAAGATGATGATGCAACAGGTGTAAGAAACGGCGGATTCGGAAGCACAGGCAAATAAAAGGGGCTTCCTGCACGTAGAAAAGAAAACTATATAAAGCGTTTTTTGTGTATAGTTTTACTTGTTTTTGATTATCTTTTATAGTATTATTACAAACGGTATAGAATTAATTTTTCCGGAGGTAATTTATGTTCAAGATAATCACTGACAACGGTTCTGATATCCCAAAGGATTATGCTGCAGAGCATGGAATTGATACCATCAACCTTGCAACACTCATGGACGGTGTAACATATAATCTGGACCGGGAGATCTCAACCGAGGAATTCTACAGCAGACTTGCCAAGGGATCAAAACCCATAACCTCCCAGGTGAATCCCGAGCAGGCAAGAAAATATTTTGAAGATCATGTTGATGATGCCGATGATTTTGTTTTCATAGGAATATCCACGGGACTTTCCGGAACATGCGGATCGGTCCAAAGCGGAGCAAATGAATTCATGGCAGCACATCCGGGTAAAAGAGTTGAAGTCATCGACTCTCTGCAGGGATCTTTAGGTGAAATGCTTTCCGTCATCAAAGCTGTTGAGATGAGGGATGAGGGGAAGAGCTTTGAAGAGACGGTTGCTTTTGTAAGAAGTAATGTACTTCATTGCTGTCTTGCCATTACAGTGGATAATCTTATGGATCTCTGGAGAGGCGGAAGAGTCTCAAAGACCAGCGCGGTTATCGGAAATATTGCTTCGGTAAAGCCTTTTATAGTGGTTAATGATGAAGGAAGACTCGATGCCGGCGGAAAGATCAGAGGCAGAAAAAAGAGTCTTGATCATATAGTTGATTATATGGAACAGCATATGGGAAGATATCGTGATATGAATAAGACCATCATGATAGGTCACGGTAACTGTCCTGAAGATGCTAAATACTTACAGGAAAAAATAACGGAGCGTTTCGGATTTACCGATTTTATGGTAAATAATATGGGACCCGTCATCGGAACCCATACGGGACCGACCATCGTACTTGCCGGATATTATGGTGAATCACGCTCCTAGATCAGACAGGGGCTTATGAAAGAATCAGATATCAAAGAAACACAGCTTCAGACAGAGCATATTAATGAGCTGCCTTCGCTTTTAAATAAAGTTCAAAATGAAAAGAAAAGAGTGCTTACTGCATCCGTTATCACTTTCGGATGTCAGATGAATGCACGCGATTCCGAAAAATTGGCCGGTATCCTTTCATCCGCAGGTTTTAAACTGCTTGAGGATGATGAGGATGCCGACTTTGTTTTGTATAATACCTGTACAGTCAGGGATAATGCCAACAGAAAGCTCTATGGCCATCTAGGTGAAGCACATGCTTCAAAAAAGAAAAACCCTGACAAGCTTGTTGCCGTATGCGGATGTCTTCCCCAGGAACCTGAGGCATTTGAGATTCTTAAGAAAAAATATTCTTTTATAGATCTTATTTTCGGAACTCATAATATTTATGCATTTCCGGAATATCTCTGCAGACTTTTGTCCGGAGAAAGACATATTTATGAGATAATGGATGCAACTGACCGGATTGTGGAGGATCTTCCGGTTCTCAGAAAATATCCCTTCAAATCCGGCGTAAATATTATGTTTGGCTGTAATAATTTTTGTACATACTGTATCGTTCCCTACGTCAGAGGCCGTGAAAGATCAAGGGAAAGTGCAGATATAATCAAAGAGATCGAAGGCCTTGTATCATCCGGTGTTAAGGAAGTCATGCTCCTTGGACAAAATGTTAATTCATACGGCAACGGAATAGAAGGAGAGATTTCTTTTCCGGAACTTTTAAAAAGAGTCTGTGATATTAAGGAAATTGAAAGAGTAAGGTTCATGACATCCCATCCCAAGGATCTTTCCGATGATCTTATAAAAGTCATCAGGGATAATACCAAGATCTGCAGACATCTTCATCTTCCTCTTCAGAGCGGATCCACCAGGATCCTTAAGGAGATGAACAGACATTACAGCAAGGAACAGTTCATAGACCTTGCATTAAAGATAAGAAGCGAGATACCAGGTATAGCCATCACTACGGATATCATGGTGGGATTTCCGTCCGAAACAATGGCTGATATAGAAGATACACTTGATGTCATAAGAAAAGTGGAATTTGATAATGCATTTACTTTTATTTATTCGAAAAGAATGGGCACCCCTGCAGCTGTAAGGGATGACCAGGTTTCTGAAGAAAATGTTAAAATGTATTTTGACTCTGTTTTAGCATGCGTTCAGGAATATGCAAAAAAACGGGCACTTGTATGGCAGGGTAAAACATTTGATGCGCTTGTTGAAGAAGAGGATTCATCAACAAAAGGGTATGTAACGGGAAGGCTGTCCAATAATATGCTGGTTCATTTTGCCGGAGATAAAGATCTTATCGGCAGTATTGTTCCCGTAAAGCTTGATGAATGCAGAGGTTTTTATTATATAGGCAGTAAGGTTTAAAAGTGGAAGGTACAAATACTCCTGATATCGACAATTTAATGGATAATGCAGACATCTCTCCGATGATGCAAAACTACTTAGAGACGAAAAAGCAGTATGAAGACTGCCTTCTTTTCTACAGAGTCGGTGATTTTTATGAGATGTTTTTTGATGATGCAGTTGTTGCTTCAAGAGAGATAGAGCTTACTCTTACGGGTAAGTCCTGCGGTCTTGAAGAAAGAGCACCCATGGCAGGTGTTCCTTTTCATGCGGCTGATTCATATATTTCAAGACTTGTTGCAAAAGGATACAAGGTTGCAATATGCGAACAGGTTGAAGATCCAAAGCTTGCAAAGGGACTCGTAAAAAGAGAAGTCATTAAGGTCGTTACTCCCGGAACAAATATGAATATTCTTTCTCTTGACGGAGGAAAGAATAATTATCTTATGAGTATCTGTTATCAGGATAACGGCATCGGTTTTTCCGTTTGTGATGTTTCAACAGGAGAATTTCTTGTATCCGTTGCAGCTGATGCGACATCCCTTAAAGACAGCATTGCAAGATTTTCTCCTTCGGAACTTATCTGTAATAAAGGGTTTTCGCTTCAAAGCGACCTTCTTAATTCCATAAAAGAAAGGCTCAGTATTCCCGTAACCGTTCTTGATGATGCGTTTTTTGACGAAAGATCATCAACAGGCGAAGTGCTCAGACAGTTTAAGGTTAAAAGCCTTATAGGCCTTGGTCTTGATTCCATGATCCCCGGTGTCCTTGCTGCCGGAGCCTGTCTTATGTATCTTCATGATACCCAAAAAACCGATCTTTCTAACATCACAAGCATTCATCCCTACCGCGTCGATAAATATATGATGCTTGATTCTTCATCTAGAAGAAATCTTGAACTTACTGAGACCATAAGGGATAAGCAGAAAAAAGGCTCGCTTTTAGGTGTTCTTGACAGGACAAAAACAGCTATGGGCGGGAGGCTTTTGCGTACATTTTTAGAGCAGCCTCTCATAGATGAAAATGAGATAAAAAACAGACAGGATGCTATCTTTGCATTTAATAATAACTCAATATCAAGGGATGAACTCAGAGAATACTTAAATCCCGTATATGATCTTGAAAGGCTTCTTGCACGTATTACATTTGGTACGGCAAATCCCAGAGATCTGATCAGCCTTGATACTTCTCTTAAGATGCTTCCCCATATAAAGACCGTTATGGCGGATATTCACTCTACTGAGCTTGACAGGATAATGGATCTTTTTGATCTTCTGATGGATATTGAAGTCCTTATCGATTCTTCCATCAAAGAAGAGCCCCCTCTTACCATAAGGGACGGAGATATCATTAAGGACGGTTTTAATGATGAACTTGATAAATTAAGAAATGCAAAGACTGACGGAAAAAAATGGCTTGCAGATCTTGAAACTTCCGAAAGAGAAAGAACAGGCATTAAAAACCTGAGGATCAAATATCATAAATCCTTTGGATATTATTTTGAGATAACAAATTCGTTTTCGGATAAAGTACCGGAAGATTATATACGTCGTCAGACACTTACTAACTGCGAGAGATTTACTTCTGCCGAATTAAAAAATCTTGAAGACAGCGTACTCAATGCGGAAGAAAAGATCCGTAATCTTGAATATGATCTTTTTTGCAGGATAAGGGATACCATTTCATCCGAAAGCGAAAGGATCTTAAGTACCGCAAGAGCCATCGCTTATCTTGATGTTTATTCTGATCTTGCTTACATTGCCGAAGTCAATAAATATGTTAAGCCTCATATCAACAATAAAGGTATCATCGATATCAAAGACGGAAGGCATCCGGTTGTTGAAAAGATGCTTGGAGGGGAACTTTTTGTTTCCAATGATACTCATCTTGATAACGGTTCAGACCTTGTCAGCATCATTACTGGTCCCAATATGGCAGGCAAATCAACATACATGAGACAGACTGCTCTTATAGTACTTATGTCCCAGATAGGAAGTTTTGTGCCTGCTTCAAGTGCGGATCTTTGCGTTGTGGACAGGATCTTTACAAGAGTCGGAGCTTCCGATGATCTTGCAAGCGGTCAGTCCACATTTATGATAGAGATGAATGAGGTTTCAAATATTTTAAGAAATGCCACCTCAAAGAGTCTTCTCATACTTGATGAGATCGGAAGAGGAACCTCTACTTTTGACGGCCTGTCCATTGCATGGGCTGTTATCGAACATATCAGCAATAAAAAACTTCTTGGAGCCAAGACTCTTTTTGCAACTCATTATCATGAACTGACGGAACTTGAAGGAAAGATTCCCAATGTTAAAAATTTCTGTATTGCCGTAAAGGAATCAGGTGATGATATAGTTTTCCTTCGCAAGATAGTAAGAGGCGGTGCTGACAGAAGCTATGGAATACAGGTTGCAAAGCTTGCGGGCGTCCCCGATATCGTAATTGACAGGGCAAAGGAAATAGCTTCAACCCTGACTCTTCAGGATATATCTTCTCTTATAGAATCCGTATGCGCCGGTGAAAATAATACATCAAGATCAAAGAAGGTCACAAAACCTGATGAAGTGGATTCCGGACAGATGTCGTTTTTTGACCTTGTTTCCGATGAAGATCTGTTAAAGGAGATAGAAGAGATAGATATTTCAAATCTAACTCCCCTTGACGCTCTCAATACGCTTTACAGGATACAGAATAAGGTTAAAAACAGGTATAAGATATGATACGTGTTTTAAATAAAGAAACCATAGACAGGATCTCTGCAGGTGAAGTTGTTGAAAGGCCGGTTAATGCCTGTAAGGAGCTTGTTGAAAATGCCATAGATTCAGGTGCCGGTTCCGTTACCGTGGAGATTAAGGGCGGCGGCATCGACATGATCAGAGTTACTGATAACGGTTGCGGTATCTCGCCTGATGAGATACGAACCGCTTTTTTAAGGCATTCCACATCCAAGATTGAAAATGCCGATGATCTTAATGCCATAAGTACGCTTGGCTTCAGGGGCGAAGCTCTTGCAAGCATATCTTCAGTATCCGAGACCGAGATGGTCACGGCTCTTCATGATGCCCTTACGGGTGTCAGGATACTGATAAAAGGCGGAGAAGAAGCGCTTTTTGAGGAAGTGGGCGCTCCTTACGGTACAACGGTTATAGTCAGAAACCTTTTTTTCAACACTCCCGCAAGAAAAAAATTTTTAAAGACTCCATCCACGGAAGGCTCCTATATTCTTGAGATGATGGAAAAGATCGCTCTTTCACATCCGGATATCTCTTTTCAGTTTATCTCTGACGGCAGATCCAAATTCCATACATCAGGAAGCGGGGATCTTTTAGAGGTCATTTACCGTGTCTTCGGAAAAGAGATCTCAGGAAGCCTTGTCCCCATTGATGATAAAAATGATATGTTTTCCGTAAAAGGCTATCTTGGAAACCCCGAGATAATCAGGTCAAACCGTAATATGGAAATCTATTTCATGAACGGAAGATATGTCAGGAATAACTTCATCTCCCAGGCGATTGAAGAAGGATACAGGGAATATCTTATGCTTCACAAATTCCCTGTTGTTTTTTTGAATTTTGAAACGGACCCTTCATGCGTTGATGTTAATGTACATCCTGCAAAGCTTGATATCAGGATTTCGGAACCCATAAGTTTTTCATCTTTTGTCACATCATCCATTCATGATGTTATGACAAAAGCTGAGATGATCCCCGAAAATATCCTTACTACATCAGATGACATTAAAAATGCCAGACGGGAAGATATACAGCTTATTGAAGGCACGAAAAATCCCGAACCTTTTGAAAGGACAAGGCTTGATCAAAAGATCACAGGTACCGTAAAAGCTTTTTCAAGATTCACGGGAATGGATTATGATCTTTCCGGCTTAAAAGAGTCCGCTGTAGCCGAAGATGAAGATAATGATTTTTTCACTGATTCAAGAAAGCCTTTAGAGAATATAAATGAAGATAAATCATCAAACGAAGATGGATATGTTTCTCCTGAACCTTTAGCCTTTTCTAAGACCTGTGTTACTTCTGACGCGGATTATATAAATAAGACTGTCACTAAACAGATGGAGCTTTTTGAAGACCACCTTCTTGAAAAAGAAAAGAGATCATCCTACAGGATAATCGGCCAGGTTTTTGATACCTACTGGATCGTTCAGTATAAGGATAAGATGTTGATCATTGACCAGCATGCAGCCCATGAAAAGGTTAATTATGAACGGATGTTCAAAAGAATAAATGAAGGGGACCATCCGTCCCAGCTTCTTATGCCTCCCGTCATCGTAAGTCTTACCGGCGTTGAAGAAGAAACGCTTAATTCAAATATAGATGCCTTTCGCAGGCTTGGGTTTGAGATCGAAAATTTCGGCGGAAACGAATATGCCTTAAGAGGCGTGCCAACGGATCTTTTCAGGCATTCGGAAAAAGAGCTGTTTCTGGCTGTTTTAGATGAACTTTCACAAAATCCCGGACTTGGTTCTTTTAAGACCATAGATGAAAAGATCGCATCAATGGCATGTAAAGCTTCGGTTAAAGGCGGTGACAGGATAGGTTTCGAGCAGGCGGAAAAACTCATCGATGAGCTGCTTACTTTGGATAATCCTTATAACTGTCCTCACGGAAGGCCCACCATCATATCCATAAGCCGGGTTGAGATGGAGAAGAAATTCAAAAGGATAACCGACTGATGAGTATTAATAAAAAACCCCTGATAATCCTTTCCGGTCCCACGGCAGTCGGCAAGACCGGTATTTCCGTGGAATTTGCCCTTCGTGAGGAACTTGAGATAATTTCAGCAGATTCCGCCCAGGTTTACAGAGGGATGGATGTTGGTACCGCAAAGATTACACATGATGAGATGAAGGGTGTTTCCCATTATCTTATAGATGTATGTGATCCTTCAGAGGATTATTCAGCATTCAGATTTAAACAGATGGCTTCCTTGGCAATTGAAAAGATATGGGATCACGGTAAAATACCCATGGTGGTCGGTGGTACCGGTTTTTATATCCAGGCTCTTTTGAAGGACGTTTCATTTGACGATGAAGGACCTGACATATCATACAGAAAAGAACTTGAATCTTATGCCGATGAAAAAGGATGTCTTTATTTGCATGAAATGCTTAAAAAAGCCGATCCTGAAAGTGCGGAAGCAATCGAGCCCGAAAATGTCAAAAGAGTCATCAGGGCACTTGAATATCATCATCTTACCGGCGGAAAGATATCGGAGCATAATGCAAAAATGGCTCAGAAAGAGTCCGTTTATAATGAAGCATATTTTGTTCTTACTGATGACAGGGAGCTTATGTATAAACGGATAGATGAAAGAGTCGACGAAATGATAAAAAACGGGCTTGAAGATGAAGTAAGGCTTTTACTTCAAAAAGGATATGATGAAAAATATGTATCCATGCAGGCTATAGGCTATAAAGAAATGATCCCCTTTATAAGAGGTGAAATATCTCTTGATGAAGCCGTTTATAACATAAAGCTCCGTACAAGGCATTTTGCAAAAAGGCAGCTTACCTGGTACAAAAGAGAAAAAAATATAATCTACATTGATAAAAGGATCTACAGGACTAAAGAAGAGATTCTTGATCTTATGTCCCGGGAGATAAGAAACAGAGGTATAAAATAATGCAGGGAAATCTGATTAAAATATATGAAAGTCTCGGAATAAGCGACAAAGTTTATGAAACGGCAGGTGAGGTCCTTAAGGGCCTTAAAGAAAGATTTATAAAGATAGATGAAAATGCGGAACTTTGTCAGCTTAAGGTCTTAAGGGCTTTTCAGAAAGAAAATGTAAGTGAAGCATGTCTTATAGGTACTACAGGTTACGGATATAACGATCTTGGAAGAGATACTCTTGAAAAAGTATATGCAGATTATTTCGGAACTGAGGATGCTCTTGTAAGACCCCAGATCACCTGCGGAACTCATGCTCTTTGTCTTGCTCTTATGTCAAATCTAAGACCCGGGGATGAGCTTTTAAGCGCTGTGGGAAGACCATATGATACCCTTGAAGAAGTAATCGGGATCAGGCCTTCAAAGGGATCTCTTTTTGAATATGGTATAACCTATGCCCAGGCAGATCTTGATGAAAACGGATCTCCAAATATAAGTGAGATAAAAAATAAGATAAATGAAAAGACTAAGATCGTAACCATCCAGCGTTCCAAGGGATATCAGACAAGACCTTCTTTATCGGTTTCTGAGATATCGGAGATAATAAAAGCCGTAAAAAACGTAAGGAATGACATAATCTGTATGGTTGATAACTGTTACGGAGAATTTGTTGAAGAAAAAGAACCTTCGGATGTGGGAGCCGATATGGTTGTTGGCTCACTTATAAAAAATCCCGGAGGCGGTCTTGCACAGGTTGGAGGATATATAGCAGGAACGGGAGAGTGTATAGAAAATGCAGCAAGGAGACTTACGGCTCCCGGGCTTGGAAGGGAAGTCGGTCCTTCTCTTGATACTTTAAGAAGTATGTATCAGGGCTTTTTTATGGGACCCGTCGTTACGGCATCAGCTCTTAAAAGCGCCATTTTTGCCGCTGCGCTTTATGAAAAATTCGGATTTGAAAGCTATCCCAAAGCATCGGAAGAAAGACATGACATCATTCAGGCCATAACTTTCGGAAAGCCCGAAGGACTTATTGCTTTCTGCGAGGGCATTCAGGCTGCGGCTCCTGTTGATTCACAGTATGCTCCGGAGCCCTGGGATATGCCGGGATACGATTCACAGGTCATAATGGCTGCCGGAGCCTTTACTTCCGGTTCTTCCATCGAACTTTCCGCAGACGGCCCCTTAAGAGAGCCTTTTACTGCTTATTTTCAGGGCGGACTCACATGGCCTCACGGAAAATTCGGCATCATAAAATCCTTCCAGAACCTTGTGGACAAGGGTCTTATTTCGTTTTGACCATATCCTTAATATATGCTAAAATACATTTTACTTATGGCCCGTAAGTCAGGGCTGTCTTTTTTTCGTGAAAGAGGAAATATATGAGATACAGAGGTTTGATACTGTTTTTTCTTATAGTGATCGGATTTATACTGGGTAGTATCATAGGAGACCACCTTGAAGGCAATCTGCTTTCATATGGAGGTGTTTTCGGACTTACATCACCGGTTGAACTTAATCTTGGATTTATGATACTTACCTTCGGCCTTACATTTCATATAAATGTGGCAGGGATCATAGGTGTATTTATCGCTTTTTGTATCTTTAAGTTCGTAAGGATCTGACACATTTGCGTCGCCCCGGAGAAGAGGAAAGGCGCATATGAAAAATAAAGATTTTAAAGAACTGCCCTATGAAAGATTTGAACGTTTTGGAGCGTCCAGTCTTACTGATGCCGAGCTTCTTGCGGTGATCCTGAGGACCGGTACAAAGGGCCTGGCTGCCGTGGATGTTGCGAGAAAAGTACTTGATCTTGGCAAATATCCAAGATGCGGACTTTTGAGTCTGTATTATGCAGATATAAGTGACCTTGAAAAGATCCCCGGGATAGGCAGAGTCAAGGCGGTAAAGCTTAAGTGTATACTGGAGCTTTCACTAAGGATACACGAAGAAAAGCTAAAGGGCGGTTTTAATGTAAGAAATGCCTCATCAGTTGCCGGTTTTTACATGGAAAGGTTAAGGCATCTTAAGACAGAGACAGTTCTTCTTCTTTCTCTTGATTCAAAGGGAAGGGTCATATCGGAATCTGAGATCTCAAGAGGAAGCGTAAACAGATCCCTGGTTTCCGTAAGAAGTATATTTATCGAAGCGGTTTCATCAGAGGCCGTTAATATGATCCTGGTACATAATCATCCAAGCGGAGATCCTTCTCCTTCAGCGGATGATAAAAATCTTACACAAAAGCTGCACAGGAGTTCCTTATTAATGGAGATACCTCTTATTGATCATATAATCATCGGCGATAACTGTTATTTCAGTTTTAACGAAGAAGGATTACTGGAAAGGATTTAATATGGCAAGCAATGCTTACGGCATCGACCTTGGTACCAATCATATCAAGATCTTCAACAACAATGACAACACCATAACCATTCAAAAAAATATGATAGCCATTAAGGATGAGGTGGAATTTTTCGCATATGGCGATACCGCATATGAAATGTACGAAAAAGCTCCTGCCAATATTCAGATATCAT
>CAMPAP010000014.1 GCA_946631935.1 uncultured Lachnospiraceae bacterium
CTTTTTCAATACTTTCAGAACTCATATAATCCTCCGGGTTATCAGCCGCAACCTTAATTATTTATAAGCGCCCCCCTTTCGAGCCGTCGGTACTTAACGAATACGAGCGCTGGGCCGGCAAGTGCATCCATGCACTTGCATACCGGCCTTTCTTACATCGTGTAAGCGAGTATGAGTGTGGGTGCGTTAAATGATTAAGGGCGCGGCTTTAGAATGCAAGTATTATAAGATCATGCCCATATGAACCAGATATACAGATATCCGCTCATAACGGCTGTAAGGGTAAAAGGCACACCGATCTTCATGAAAGCCGGGAAAGATACTTCGTATCCTTCCTTACGGAGCATGCCGACACCGGCGATATTTGCCGAAGCTCCGATAGGTGTAAGATTTCCTCCCAGTGTTGCACCCACCAGGAGTCCGAAATACAGAAAATACGGTTCAAGGCCCAGAGTTGCAGCCACAGAACCGAGTATGGGAAGCATTGTTGCAACATAGGGGATATTGTCAATGAAGGCAGAGATCAATACCGAGCCCCACACGACTATGGTAAAAAGAAGGAATCTGTTACCGGCGCCGGCATCTGCAATGATAGCGGCAAGATCGTCTATGACTCCGACATTTTTGATTCCTCCTATGACGCAGAACAGTCCCATAAGAAGAAATATCATATCAATATCCACACCTTTTACGGCATGCATTACACCTTTTTTATTTCTGCAGATCAGTGCTTCAACGATGATGGTGATCACAGCTCCGGTAAGACAGATGATACCGTTGATACATGCGGGAGTTCCGTCAATAAAGGATGCGATGATAAGCGCAAGTACGTAAGAGACCATCATTACGGAAGGGAAGTAATCGGTTACCTTAGTGTGTTCATTGCTTGAAACAGGAGCCTTGTCCTTCCTGAACATTATCATCATGATGGGGATGGTAAGGAGCGCTCCAAGCTCTGTTGCAAAGAACATGCAGGGCTTTCCGTGCATCACAAAAAAGTCGGCAAAGTTCATATTTGCCGCACCCGCAAGCATGATGGATGTGGTGTCACCCACAAGAGTTGCGGCTCCCTGAAGATTCGAAGAAACCGATATACACACTACCGTGGCAACCGGGGAGATATTCAGTTTTTTACATATTACTATGGCAATGGGAGCAACCATCAAAACAGTGGCAACATTATCGATAAATGCGGAAATGATGCCGGAAAAAAGAGAAAGTAAAATGGTGACCCACATAACATTTTTGGCGACCTTCAAAAGCCATTCCGCAATAACCGAAGGCATTCCGGATTCTATAAAAAAGTCAACTATCACCATCGTACCGGTGATCATCATGATGACATTCCAGTCAATGACCCTGGGAACATCCGAAAGATCAAGGATGGGAATATCACCTATCGGAAGGATCGTAAGCAGCAGAAAAAGTGCGGCAGTTGTAATGGCAGCTACCGCTCTTTTTTTCGAAAATATGATCATCACGATATACATCACGATGAATAAAATTATGGCAGTGATCTTCATCTTCTTTTATTTTCCTTTAATGTCAGTATTTTTCTTAATAAAATCCTTAATAGCTTCAAAACTCTCCGCAGACAGATCATGCTCTATCTTACATGCATCATCCGCGGCAACCTTTTCATCCACGCCCATGGAAACAAGCCAGTCTGAAAGCAGTGTATGTCTTTCATATATACGCTCGGCTATCTCCCTGCCGGTTTCCGTAAGGATGATATACCCTTCATCGGTCATGGTGATATGGTTCTTCTCACGAAGATGCTTCATGGCAACACTTACCGAAGACTTCTTGTATCCCAGTTCACCCGCAACATCCACGCTTCTTACAACGGGCTTTTTTTTGCCCAGAATGAGGATCGCTTCAAGATAATCCTCTTCTGATTCATTGACACGCAATGCCATTTTATTCCTCCAAGTCAGTTCTAACGTACATCTTGACAGATATTAATCCCACGGCTCAGATATGTTCTATATCCCCTGTTCCGTCCGAAAGCAGATCCGCGTATACTCCGCCAAGTTCCGAAAGTCCTTCAGCCAAAAGACCGGCATAAAAAAATGCTCCCTCAAAACCAAGATGAGTATCGTCGCTTGCGCCCTCAGGAAATGCTTCATACATGCCTTTTGGAAAATGCAGGTACCATTTTTTACTGTTATCAGGTCCTGCTTTTTCAAGCGCATCCCTGCTCTTTAAATTCAGATCTGCAAGAGGAATGTCATATCTTGCGGAAATCTCCTTCATTGCCTTAACATACTCAGCATGGGCACTTTCTTTAAGAGTATTTCCGTCAAACTTCCTTCTTTCGATGGGTGTGATAAGAAGAGGATGTGCACCCTTTTCCAAAGCTTTTTCACACATGTAATGAAGGTTTTCCGAAAAGCTTCCGAAGGGATCCGTATATCTTGAAGGGTCTTCTTTTTTCTCATCATTGTGACCGAACTGTATAAAAAGAAAATCATCCTTCCGGATATCCGCACATATGGGGGACAGTCTTCCTTCATCAAGAAAGCTCTTTGTACTCCTGCCGTTTTTGGCGTAATTTTCTATTCTTATCCCGTGCTTAAGATATCTTTGAAGCCCCTGGGCAAGACCTGTCTGGGGATATGTCAAATAATCATTAAACTGAACTGTGGAATCCCCCGCCCAATAGATCACATTCATATGGCTTCCTCCGGTTTTAGGTTCATTCTCCGGTATCGGAGAGTTTTGAAGACTCTGAAAGTCTCAGCATGGCTCTTGCAAGGGATGCCTTTGTCATCTCATATTCCTGGATGCTCTGATCCTGTCTGAGCTGCTCCATGGCCCTGTGAAGGGCACGTTCCGCCCTTGCTCTGTCTATCTCATCAGGAGCTTCTATGGTATCAACAAGTATCGTAACAAGATCCCTGTCGACCTTCACAACCCCGATGCCGTTTACACCGCGTATCTCCTGCTCTTTGGCATTCTCATCCAGCACGGTGAATCTGATAACACCTTCCTTAAGCGCCATCACCACAGGTTCGTGATGGGCAAGTATCTGAAATGAGCCGTCATAAGCAGGCACAGTCAGGCTTATTGCAAGTCCGTCATAAAAAGTTTTATCGGCGGCGAGTATTTTTATCCTGAAAGCCTCAGACATTTTTACAGATTCTCCGCCTTCCTGATAGCATCATCTATTGTTCCCACATTAAAGAACGCATTCTCCGGAAGATCATCCATCTCACCGGAAAGGATCCTCCTGAAACCTCTTATGGTATCCCTGAGCTGTACATAGGCTCCGGGAACGCCTGTGAAATTCTCCGCAACATGGAAAGGCTGGGAAAGGAATTTCTGAACCTTACGGGCTCTGTAAACGGTGAGCTTGTCCTGGTCTGAGAGTTCGTCCATTCCAAGGATCGCTATGATATCCTGAAGTTCCTTGTAATTCTGAAGTATAGTCTGAACATCTCTTGCGGTCTGATAATGCTCCTGACCCACAACATCCGGCTCAAGTATCCTTGAAGTGGATTCAAGAGGATCGACTGCGGGGTAGATACCCTGTTCAACGATCTTTCTCGAAAGAACCGTTGTTGCATCAAGATGTGCAAAGGTGGTGGCAGGAGCAGGGTCTGTCAGGTCATCTGCGGGCACATATACAGCCTGTACGGATGTGATACTTCCGGCCCTTGTAGAGGCGATCCTCTCCTGAAGCTGTCCTAACTCCGTAGCAAGTGTGGGCTGATATCCCACGGCTGAAGGCATTCTTCCCAAAAGCGCGGATACTTCACTTCCTGCCTGAACGAATCTGAAAATATTATCAATGAAAAGAAGAACATCCTTACCCTTTACATCACGGAAGTATTCCGCCATGGTAAGACCTGTCTCCGCAACTCTCATTCTGGCTCCGGGGGGCTCATTCATCTGACCGAACACCAGGGCGGTACGGTCTAAGACTCCGGACTCTGCCATCTCTCTCCAAAGATCATTACCCTCTCTGGAACGTTCACCGACACCGGTAAATATCGAATAACCGCCGTGCTCCGTGGCAACATTGGTAATAAGCTCCTGGATAAGGACCGTCTTGCCGACGCCTGCTCCTCCAAAAAGTCCTACCTTACCTCCCTTTGCGTAGGGTGCAAGAAGGTCTATGACCTTGATACCCGTTTCAAGGATCTCTATGGCAGGTGACTGGTTTTCAAAATCAGGGGGATCTCTGTGAATGGACCAGAACTTGTCACATCCCGTATCTCCCTTGTCATCAAGGGTTTCACCGAAGACATTGAAAAGTCTTCCCAAAGTTCCCTCTCCTACAGGAACGGTAATGGGGCCTCCCGCTGCTTCCACCTCCATATGCTTCGAAAGTCCTTCTGAGGGTGAGAGCATGATGCATCTGACGGTATTGTCATCAAGGAGCTGGGCAACTTCCATCATCCTCACCTCACCGTCCACCTTAACGGAAAGAGCATCCCTTATAAAAGGTTTGACATCGGGTGAAAATTCAACGTCAACCACAGGTCCCATAACCTGTACTATCACGCCTGTTCCCTTGTTAGTAATATTTTTCATTTATCTTTCTCTTTTCTTGCTTCCTTGGCTTTTCTCTGGGCCTTGGCGCCGGATGCAACCTCGGTTATCTCTCTTGTGATCATGGCCTGTCTCTCGCGGTTGTACTGTATCGACAGGGATCTGACCATCTCATCCGCATTTCTGTCAGCATTATCCATGGCCATCATACGGTCATTCTGCTCACTGCAGTATGAATCCACTAGGGCACTGTATATATATCCTGTAAGGATATCCGGCACTATGATGTCCATTACCTGAGCAGGTGAAGGTTCAAAATTAAGATCATTGTCATAGGACGACTGTGAATCCGGATCTTTTTTTGCCTCAGCTGTCGCAAAGGGAAGAAGATGCCTGACTCTTGCCTGGGATGTCAGCTGATCTTTCATTCCGGTATATACGATGGATACATCATCAACTCTGCCGGATAAAAAATCATCGATCATCTTGTCGCTTATGATTCTCGCCCTGTGAAGCGAGGGATTCTGGGCCGTATATTTGAACTGCCCTTCGATATGGATCTTCTTATGGGCAAAATGCTGTCTTCCTTCCTCACCCACAACATAGAGGATTATATTTTCATCCCCCTTAAAAAAAGTCTCTTCCGTAAGTTTTATCACGTTGTGGTTGTAGGCTCCCGCAAGTCCCTTATCAGCCGTCACAACTATCACTGCATGCGAACGTTCCCTGCCCTTTTTCTCATCCCTGGTATCGGTGAATCTGTGATTCAAATGGTCGCAGGAATTAACGATCCCGTCGAAAAGTTCCTCCAAGGCTTCAAAGTAAGGATTGTTTTCCTCAGCTTCCTTTTTGGCCTTGCGAAGCTTGGTCTGGGAGATCATATACATCGCATTTGTGATTTTTCTGGTATCGCGGACGCTTCTGATACGTCCCGATATTTCTCTCAGTCCGGACATATCATTCCCTTACACTCATAAATTCCACAAGAAGGTCTCCGGCTCTTGAAACTAAAGTTTCTTTGTCATCATCATTAAGGATGCCCGAAGATTCGATGCTTCTTACTATCTGAATATCATTTTTCCTAATGCTCTTTAACATGAATTCCACGAAATCGTAAGCTCTGTCTACAGGCACTTCATCTATGGCGCCCGAATTTACAACGGTAAGGAGCATTATCTGATCGGTCATGGGTCTCGGATGGGTAAGAGGCTGCTTAAGAAGCTCCATAAGTACTCTTCCGTGATGAAGCTGCTTTTTGGTGGCATCATCAAGATCCGATGAAAACTGGGTAAACACCTCCATCTCACGGTACTGTGCAAGATCGATCCTGACAGATCCTGCGGCTTTCTTCATGGCCCTGGTCTGTGCGGCGCCTCCGACTCTGGATACGGAAAGTCCGACATTTACAGCAGGTCTGAATCCTAAGAAGAAAAGATCGCTCTCAAGATAGATCTGACCGTCCGTTATGGAAATAACATTTGTGGGAATATATGCGGAAACGTCACCTGCCTGGGTTTCGATAATGGGAAGCGCGGTGATGGAACCTCCTCCCTTTTCATCGGAAAGACTCGCACTTCTTTCAAGAAGTCTTGAATGCAGATAAAATACGTCTCCGGGATATGCTTCACGTCCCGGACTTCTCTCAAGGAGAAGTGAAAGCGCTCTGTATGCAACGGCGTGCTTTGACAGATCATCATATACTATCAGCACATCCTCACCTTTATTCATAAAATATTCGGCAACCGATGTTCCGGAATAGGGTGCAATATACTGGAGAGGAGCGGGATCTGACGCGGTGGAGGATATGATCACCGTGTAATCCATGGCACCTGAGTTTTTAAGCATGCCTGCAATCTTGGCAACAGTGGATGCCTTCTGGCCTATGGCAACATATACGCACTTAACGCCCTTGCCCTTCTGGTTTATTATGGTATCGATGGCGATGGAAGTCTTTCCGGTCTGTCTGTCACCGATGATAAGCTCTCTCTGACCCCTTCCTATAGGGAACATGGAATCTATGGAAAGGATCCCCGTTTCAAGAGGTGTGTCAACAGGCTGTCTTGCGGTTATGG
The DNA here is from genome assembly GCA_946631935.1 of uncultured Lachnospiraceae bacterium. Lineage (GTDB taxonomy): Bacteria > Bacillota > Clostridia > Lachnospirales > Lachnospiraceae > AC2028. The sequence goes on from CAMPAP010000014.1 coordinate 6,570, forward strand.
ATGGTGCCGGAGACTCAACGGGTCTGAAACCTTCGGCAGAGAATTCTCCCTTACCGTCTATGGGTTCACCGAGAGCGTTGATGACTCTTCCGAGAAGGCCTTCTCCCACAGGAACACCGGCCCTCATTCCCGTTCGTGCAACCTCGTCCCAGACTCTTATCTCGTCATCTTTTCCGAAAAGAATGACACCGCAATCCTCTCTTCTGATATCCTGGACCATGCCCTTAACACCGTTTGAGAAGATAAGGATCTCTCCGTACTCTGCTCTTTCAAGGCCCCTGACCCTGGCAATACCGTCTCCAACGGATAAAACATATCCGCTTCTTCTGAATCTAGCGGTAAGTCTGAATTCCTCCGTAGTGGTCTTAAGGATGGATATAACATCCTCATCTGCGGATACTTTTTTACGTATCTCCTGAAGCTTTTCATTAAACTGGCCGAGTCTTCCCCTGGTGCTCCAGTTGTAAACTTCGTTTCCGCATTTCAGAATAAAGCCTCCGCCCAGTGATTCATCAAATTCAACTGAAAAATCAATGTCTTCGGCAGTTCTGTCTTCATTAACATATTTTGCAAGTACAAAATCCCAGATTCCCTGAAGCTGCTCTTCCGATGGGGGCGTTACATAATAAAGGATTACCTGGAATGCCTGTTTTTTTGCCATGATCCCTATCCTCTTTATTTAGCCTGCTCCAGAAATCTGTCATAGAGCTGTCTGTCCATTTCCTCGCTCTGGTCAGCGGTAACGATCCTCTCGGCAGCCTTGGCAACCATATCGGTGATCTCCTCGTTGGCCCTGCGAAGACGAAGATTCTTCTCTTCCTCCGCTTCCTTAATGGCAGAACTGATGATCCTGTCGGATTCCTTTTTTGCCTGATCCATCACTCTGTCATATTCTTCGTTAGCCTTATTCCTGGCTTCAAGCAGACGCTTTTCTCTTTCGTCTTCGATATTTTTGATGGACTCTTCATATTTATTCTTCGACTCAAGAGCTTCCTCGGTCACTTTGTCCGCAGCGGCATACTGCTCCTCCACTTCTTCTTTCCTCTTGTCGAGGATCTTGTGGATGGGCCTTATCAGAAATATCCTGACTACCGCAAAAAGAAGCAGCACATTTATGACCGTAAAAAGCAGATTAATATCTAATCTAAGCATTTCTCACCTCAATGCGAAAAAATATACCACACATAGACTGGTCATCATCCAAGGAACAGGATGATAAGAATACCGATAACGAACGAATAGATGGCGGTTGCCTCAGCTAACGCTCCTCCGAGAATGAGAAGCTTCATGATCTTAGAATCAGCTTCCGGCTGACGTGCACATGCATCACATGCCTTTGCGGTTGCGATACCGAGACTTATGCCGGCTCCGAGACATCCAAGTGCGGCAATACCTGCTCCGATTGCTATCATTTCATATACCTCCTTAATCAGGTCGTGATAACGACATTAAATAACTTATTTACTTCAAATCTTTTTTTTGCAAAATTCACCCTGCACGGGCAGATGCCCCTAACCGGTAAAGCGATCACACCTGCAGGGTACCTGTCATTTATCTATTCGATCGATTCCTTGATATACATGCCCGTCAGGAAAACAAACACATATGCCTGAAGGATCCCGTCGAATATATCAAAATACAGTGAAAAAACAGCGGGAAGCACAGCGGGTACAACGCACTTCAAAAGCTCCATGATAACGAAAGCACCAACTACATTACCAAAAAGTCTCATGCAAAGAGACAATGGCTTTATTGCAAGCTCTAATATGTTGATGGGAGTTACTATGGCAACAGGATGTGTAAAACCCTTAAGCCATCCGCCCACGTGCTTCTTCCTTATGGCAGCAGCCTGAACCAGAATGATGCTCATCAGCGCAAGTGCCGCCGTAACGTTCAGATCCTTTGTCGGGGGCTTGAATCCGAAGAGCCCGATAAGATCCGAAATCGAAATATAGATGAGCACCGTCAGAAGATAAGGCACATATTCCCTTGCCTCTTCCCCAAGCATCTCACCTACGATCCCCTCTCCCTTTTCAACGAGAAATTCGGCAAGAGCCTGCCTTCTTGAGATGTTCCTCACTTTGAGACCAGCTGTAAGGATAAGGCTCAGTATGAGCACAAGAGCTATGACTATCCAGCTGACAACCACAGACTCGGAAATCCCTATCTCATAGCCTCCGATATTTACGGAAAATACATTTTCGGTCTGCAACTGTTCAAGTATTTCTTCAGCAATTCTTTCCATGGTACTTTGTCCTTGGTTATTATTCGACACAACTATTTATTATACTATTTTTATGGCATTTCTGCACAATTATTTGCTTCACTTTATGTTGAAAAAAAAATGAGCGGATATTAAAATTGTTTCGTAAACCGCAGGTTGCAAGACGGCGACAGACAAATGCCAAAAGTCATGGACCCTGCAGGGCGCAGATGAAGTTACAAAGAAAGGCATGGACATGAACAATAACGAAAAAAAATGGACACCCAAAAGGATCTGTGCCATCCTGATAATCATATTTCTGGTGCTTTTATATGTAGTGACACTTATAGTCGCCATCATAAATCCGGATGACGGAGGAAGACTCTTTGCACTGTGCCTTTTTGCCACCGTGGTGGTTCCCATAGTGGCTTATCTTTATATCTGGATGTATACAAAAGTCACCGGCAAAAAGACCATCGCAAGCGTTCCTGAGATAAAACCGGATACCGCAAACATAAAGGACGACCGTGAAGCCGGTGGTATAAACGGATAACCGAAAACCTCAGATGTTTATAAAGAACCGGTTTCCAAAGATAAATGGTCTTTCAGAACTCCACGCCCAGGGCAGCAAGGTCAAGGTTTACCTGTTCATAGTTCCTGAATACTATACCCTTCATACCGTACTTTACGCCTGCTTCCACATTTGCCTTTGTATCATCTATAAATACAGATTCAGCCGGTTCGATGGAGTATCTCGTACATAAAAGTTCATATATCTTCTCATCGGGTTTTATGATAAGTTCCCTGTAGCTTAATATCCCGCCGTCACAGTAAGGAAGAAAGTCAAGAGCTTCCGAGCACTCATTGTAGGCTTTCTCTGAAAAATTCGAAAGATAATAAACATTATAGCCGGCTCTTTTAAGACTCTGTATCCAGGGGATCGCATAATCCCTCCCCGTGACCATACCGTGTATATCGTTAAAAGCACGGAAAAGATCATCCTTAAGATCCGGATTTTCAGATTCGAAAAGCTTCATAACCTCATCGTATGAAAGGGCGCCCCTGTCAAATTCATTCCAGTAGGGACTCATGACAGTGGCTTTTTCGATCTCTTTTATCTTGGCTTCATCAAAGCCTTTGTCTTCCAAAAAGCCTCTCCACCTGAAGTCTGTAAGCACGTTTCCTATGTCAAAAATAATATTTTTAATCATGATTTAATCTCAAAACCGGAATCCTTTTGGGATTCCGGCATCCTTTACGTTTTATTTTGAAAGAGGGGATTTTCTGTAGATGATATCATCTCTTGAAGGACCGTTTGATATCATGGTTATGGGGTATCCGATCTCTTTTTCGATAAATTCGATATATTCCTTACACTCTGCGGGAAGATCATCGTAATTCTTTATGCCCCTGATCTCCGTTTTCCATCCCTTAAATACCTTAAGAACGGGCTTTGCTTTTTCAAGCTTACTTGTAACGGGGAAATCTTTGGTTTCTTTTCCGTCTATCTCATATGCCACGCATACCGGGATCTCATCGAGATATTTAAGGATGTCAAGGACCGTGAAGGCAACATCCGTGGTTCCCTGAAGTCTGCATCCGTATTTGGAAGCGACACAGTCGAACCATCCGACTCTTCTGGGTCTTCCTGTGGTTGCTCCGTACTCTCCGCCGTCTCCGCCGTTCTTTCTGAGCTGCTCCGCTTCATCACCGAAGATCTCGGAAACAAATGCTCCCGCACCTACAGCTGATGAATATGCCTTACATACGGTAACGATCTTCTTTATCTCATAAGGAGGAATACCGGCACCGATGGCTCCGTAAGCCGCAAGAGTGGAGGATGAAGTAACCATGGGATAAATTCCGTGATCGGGATCTTTCATGGTTCCGAGCTGTCCCTCAAGAAGGATGTTCTTGCCTGCTTTTATGGCTTCATCAAGGAAAAGAGAAACATCACATACATAAGGTGCGATCATATCCCTGTACTCGCGAAGGGTCTTAAGAAGCTCTGCTGCATCGATCTCAGGCTTGTGGTAAAGTTCTCTTAAAAGAACATTCTTCTGGACAAGCACTCTGGGAACCTTCTCTTCAAGGATCTCATCATCGAAAAGTTCGCTTACCTGAAAACCGATCTTGGCATACTTATCGGAATAAAAAGGAGCTATTCCCGATTTGGTGGATCCGAAGGACTTTCCGGCAAGCCTTTCCTCTTCATACTGGTCAAAAAGAATGTGATAAGGCATAACGATCTGTGCCCTGTCGGAAACGAGGATGTGGGGCTTGGGAACGCCCTTCTCAACTATGCCGTTTATCTCACCGACCAAAAGAGGAATATTCAGCGCAACTCCGTTTCCGATGACAGAGGTGGTATGTGAATAGAACACACCTGAAGGAAGTGTATGAAGGGCAAATTTACCGTAATTGTTCACGATGGTATGTCCCGCGTTTGCTCCGCCCTGAAATCTGATGATGATATCGCTGTCTGCGGCAAGCATATCGGTTATCTTACCCTTGCCTTCATCACCCCAGTTAGCTCCTACTATTGCTGTTACCATTTAAAACTC
>CAMPAP010000015.1 GCA_946631935.1 uncultured Lachnospiraceae bacterium
TCCGAATCACTTGCCGGTTATTCCGCAGATATAGAGAAGGATCTTCAGAATTTCAATCTTAAATAAAAACAGTTTTAAAACCGCAGCTTCGGATCATTAATGAACCGGGCTGCGGTTTTGATTTTTTTATTTAGCCTTTTTGTTTTCTTAATCTTTTATCTTATCTTCAGGCAGGAATTTTTTTAATGCAGCTTCAAGATCCGCACCAAGTACCGGCTTTGAAAGATATCCGTCGAAGCCCAGAGCAAGATATGTTTTATCCGCTCCTTCTATTGCATTTGCTGTCAGGACTATGAAGGGGATCTTTGAGTTATGTCCCCCCATGCTTTTGATCTTTTCCATGGTTTCAACGCCGTCGGGAGTGGGCATCATATGGTCCATAAGGATCAGGTCGAACTTTTCTTTTTCACAAAACTCTATTGCCTTGTTTCCGCCTTCTGCGGTTGTTATCTGTACCCGGGTCTTTTTGAGGAGTGCTCCTATCAGCTTAAGGTTCAGCTCTATGTCATCCACAACAAGGATCTTTGCATCCGGAGCATGGAATGACTCCCGGTATTTATCCCTCTTTTTCTCTTCTTTTTCGGAGAGGCTGAATGTACCGGAGGGAGCATGGTCAGCGATCTTTTGAGGCAGGCTGACGGTGAATTTAGAGCCGATACCCTTTGATGATTCTGCTTCGATGGTTCCATTCATCATGGTCATGAGCTCCCTGCATATTGCAAGCCCAAGTCCCGTTCCTTCGATATTTCTGTTATGATCTTCGTCAACTCTCTGGAAAACCCTGAAGAGTCTGTTTATATCATCTTCTGAAATACCCTGTCCGGTGTCGGATACGGTAAATGTAAGTTTACCCGTATCCTGCGATGTTTCTTCCCATAAAAGCTTAAGCCCCACATGACCGTATTTTGTATATTTGACACTGTTTGTAAGGAGGTTCACAAGAACCTGTCTGATACGGGACATATCTCCGATGAGGGTTTTCGGGACGTTTTCATCGCACTCGATCCTGATGGGAAGGTCTTTTATAAGTGCTCTGGGAGCAACAAGATGGTAGCATTCCCTTACCAGCTGATAGACACAATATTCTTCGGGTTTTATCTCCATTTTTCCCGATTCTATCTTGGAAAAATCAAGGATGTTGTTTATAAGCGAAAGAAGAGCATTTCCCGAATTGTCTATATCACCGGCATATTCAAGGATGTTTTTATCCGTTGCCTCCCTTAGGATCATCTCATTCATTCCAAGGATCGAGTTAATGGGAGTTCTTATCTCGTGACTCATATTGGCAAGGAACATGCTCTTTGCCGCATTTGCCTTATATGCCTCGGCTCTTGCTTCCTCCAGGCTCTTCATAAGATTTACATCTTCGGTTATATCCTCAAACAGGAAAAACGAACCCAGTATGTGATATTTTTTCGAATGGCAGTGTTTGAAATCCACCCGGATGGAATGGATTGCCCCGTCCATTTCCATGTCGAAGGTTTCAACGAATTCTTCGGCAGATTTTTTATCCTTGCCCTTAAGCCATACAGAAAGCGGATAATCCGAAGGCGTGAGAGCATCTTTATCGATATTGAATGTTCTTCTTGCGGTTTTATTAATATATATGCAGTTGCGCTCGGCATCAAAAAGCAGCAGACCTTCTTTCATGGAATCAACGGCAAGGTTTAAAGTTTTGTTCATGAGTTTTTTCGGAACATAGAAATTTGATATGTAAAAAAGGAAAAATGCCGCCGCACCGTAGAAAAGAACCGACCAGTCAAAGGGAAGATTAAACATCATATATACGATGTTCAATATGACTATGGAAACTATTGCTGAGAAGACGGAAAAATACTTGATCTTGTAAAAACTGTGGGACTGCAGGGTTGAAACAAAAAGAGATCCCATTCCAAAAACTATGGGAAGATAGCACAGCAGAAGGTGGATGTTAAAAAGCGGTGTGGGCCTTGTCTGGAATGCTAATGTTCCGTCGTCTATCACCATGGTGTACATGGTGAACATTGTTTTAGACCATACGCTTACAAAAAGACTGACTGCATCTACCAGGATGACATATTTGTAGATCTTTGTGACAAACATCTCAAATCTCTGTCTGTTGGTATATATGAGGCAGTAGATCAGGAGATGGTATGTGATGAAGTTGATGGACGCAAAATAGATGGCAAAACAGATATTGTTAAGAAGCCTGTTATCTCCGGATGCAATGATGATATTGGCGGATACTCCAAGCATTGCATAGAGGAGTATCCTCCTTAGGACGTCATTTAGGCGGTTTTTCTTTTTGTTTAAGATATACAAAAGGTACATCAAAAGAAGAACCGAAAATATGGCTATTGATATAAACAGGATTCTCATAGAAAACAGTTTATCATAATGAGCCTTAATTTGTAATTACTTCGCTGTATTTCCTCGGATATACTTAAGGGATATGATATAATATATTTGGATATTCTATGTGATCTACGGAGAAATTATGTCTAAAGTCATAGTTGGCATGAGCGGAGGAGTTGACAGTGCCGTTTGTGCTTATTTGTTAAAAAGATCCGGCCATGATGTAGTGGGGATAACGCTTAAAACGTGGATCTCCGATGGCGGGAAAGAGAGCAGATGCTGCGAGATAAGTGATGCGGAGAAGGTCTGCTTTGTTCTTGACATACCCTACTATGTGGTTAACTGCCTGGATATATTCAAAAAATATGTAACCGAGCCTTTTATCAGAGCCTATATAGACGGAAAAACTCCCAATCCCTGCACGGAATGTAACTACTATGTCAAATGGATGGGGATGCTTAAGGCTGCGGATGATATGGGTGCAGCCATGATCGCAACCGGACATTATGCCAATATCAAAAAGCTGGATAACGGAAGGCTGACGGTGAGCTGCGCAAAGTTTGCCGCAAAAGACCAGACATATATGCTTTACAGGCTTTCCCAGGAAATGCTTTCAAGGACCCTTATGCCCCTTGGGGAGCTGTCCAAGGATGAGGTCAGAAGGATTGCGGAATTTGCACATCTTCCTGTTGCGGACAAGCCGGATTCCCAGGAGATATGCTTTGTTCCTGACGGTGATTATGCCGGATATATTGAAGATAATTACGATGGTGAGATTCCCGGTCCCGGTAATTTCGTGAATGAAGAGGGTAAGATCTTAGGCCCCCACAAAGGCATCATCAATTACACTGTGGGACAACGCAAGGGCCTTGGGATCGCTCTTGGCGAAAGGTCGTTTGTTAAAGAGATAAGAGTAAAGGAAAACGAGGTCGTTTTATCGGATAACGATTCTCTTTTTACAGATTCCTTTGAATGCTCAGGACTTAATTTCATGGGCATTGAAAAGCCGGCAGTCGGTGCGAAGATACTCTGCATGTGCAAGGTGCGTTATCACCATACTCCCGCGGGTGCAGTGGTTAAACTGACAGGTGAAGATACGGCTGAAGTCATTTTTTCCGAGCCGGTGCGTGCCGTAACCCCCGGACAGGCAGCTGTTTTTTATGATGAAGAAGGTAATGTATTAGGCGGCGGTACCATAAACAGATGAACAGATTAAGTGCCGAAAAATTAAAGAGTTTTTCAGAGGGCCTTCTTGAGTCAAGACTTTGCTCGCAACAGAGAGTTGACGTCGTCGGTAACGCCGAAAGCTACAGGCTGCTCCTTGAGGAAAACAAAGAAAAGATCGGAACTATACGTAAGTCTAATACCGAATATTTCGATGATGTTATAAAGCCCCTCCTTAAAAGCGATGAGCTTCTTGATGATGAGACGGTAAAGCTTCTTGATGATTTTTGTGATTCCCTTCTTGTGTCATGGCCCGAGGAGGATCTTGATTTAAGCATTCATTTTCTTGTTTCAAGAAGGCTTTATGAGGATGCGCTGAACAAAGGAAATGATGATGAGATAGTCCGTCATGCCGGAACTTTCATTAATTCCTGCTATAACAACTTAAACCGTGTAAACAGGGTAAAGACCACCCGTGAGTTTACCGAGTTTTTCAAAAATGCCGGATTGGAAGCTGCAGACGTTATCCTTTCATACCTTGATAAGGAAAAATATTCAAGGCTTAAGGAGTCTGAAAGTAAGAGGATATTCTTTGCCCAGTGCAGATTTTATAATGCTCTTTACGATACCTTTTATGCAATCGATGAAAAGGAAAACGAAGAGCGCATAGACGGTCTTGTGAGAGCGATAAACCTATCCTATGACGATTTCTATGTTAAGGATGTAGAAGGTTTTGACAGGAAAAAGCATATTTTCAGATGCTGCGAACATATGGGTCAGCTGACCGAAAACGGAAATCAGTGGCAGATGACTCCCGCCCAGTGTAAGAAGATCATGCCCTATATGGATGATCTGAAAAAAAGATGGGAAGAAGATCCCGATGAAGGTGAAAAATATCTTCCAAAGGTACATCTTGATCTTATCTATGCCAGAAATTCTTACTATTCGGGTAAGATGAAGATTGCGGACTACAAGGCATTTTTAATAGATCTTTATGATAAATATGCCAATGACGAATACGATATGTATTCCGTTCTGGCAAATCTTTTCATTCCCACGGAATATCTTTCCTTACTCGATGAGAAGAGGCTTGGCAGGGAAGATACCGACACTCTTCTTCGCATGTACGAGCAGATATCGGGATATGTTCTTTCTTCGAGAGGCAGCGGTTCTTTTTCTTTTATGATGGAATATCTCAATTCTTTTTTGGAAAGATTCATCGAGATACCCGGAAAGTTCAGTTTTGAGGAGATGGTTTTAAACTGTCTTGCCGCACTTCATCCCGAGTCATATATCCATTCGGTGCAGACTGCACATATAGCAAGATGCATAGCACTTCATATCATCAGGATAAAGCCTCACAAGCTGGAGGGAATCTTAGACTGCGGTCCTTCAAACGATGTTTCCGGAAGAAGGGACGATACTCTTCAGACCATATATCATCTTGCATGCTGCATGGATGCAGGTGAGATATCCGTAATAGATACGGTATTAACCTGCGGCAGAAGGCTGCTTTCTGCCGAAAAAAGACTTCTTGGGCAGGAAAACGATATGAGCGTTTATCTGCTAAAAAAACATCATTTGTTTGATGATAAATTTCTTACTACGGAATCTTTTGGTATTCTGTATTCCATACTTGATATTTCCTCGGATATCGTCAGCCTTTATGAAGAAGGCCATGCGGTAAGGGATATCATCGAAAACAGACTAAAGAAACCAAATGAAACGGATCACCCTGCAGAATATGCATATGTCAGTTCCTTCATGGCAGGAAAGATCAGGCTGTACGAAGATATGTCCTCAATCTTAAGCAGAGGTAAGGACGACAGGTATCTTGACCTGTGGTACAAATTAAACGACGTTCAAAAGGGAGCAAAACTGTCCCTTGATAATATGCTGGAAGGATATGTTATCCGTACCAGAAGGATACGTGAACTTTCCGCTCCCCAGCCGGGTTCCGTAAGTATCGCTTCCGAGTATGAAAAAGTATTCTTAAGGCAGTTCAGTGAGATAGGACAGATTGCCGTTCAGAATAAGGAATTTTTATCAAGGGAGCTTTATCCCCTTACTTCATCGGATCATGACCTGACGGGAAATGATGTCGAGTCTTTGTATAATTTCTGTTTTGAACTGATGAACGGACAGGACCTGGGTGATATCGACCAGGGACTTACATATTATGTTTCCAGAAGAGTCCTTGAGGATGTTCATAAGAAAAACGATCCCGATATGCTTGTTAAGTGCCTTGACCTGCACATTTCATCCTGCTATGAGATGGCTCACCAGGCAAAAAGAATGCATACCGCCGGGATCATTGTTGAAGAATACAGAAGTGAAGGATTAAGAGCCGCAAAGGAGATGTGGTCATTTGCGGAAAAGGACAAATTCCTGACCCTTGACGAAGAGAGCAGACAGCTGGTTCTCATTAATATGCGTTATGCATATTATCTGTATGAGACTGCATTTGATGAAGAGGGTATAAACGATCTGTTTATAGAAGGTCTGATGCACGCGTTTGATATGGCGGACGATCCTTTCTATACCGAAAACTCCGGCGATTATGACTGGAATTATCACAGGATCAGAAGCCTTGAATATCTGGGACAGTCTACGGAGTGCGGAAATGCCAGAGGATTTACGGAAAGCCAGTGCAAAACCATCGCTTCCCGAATGAGAAAACTGAATGAGATCGTTGGCTCCGATGTTAAAAAGAATCATGAGATACTTCCGGGACCCTGTGTCAGTCTGCTTCTTTGCCGTAACGTGTACTTTGCGGGGGAATCGGATATTGAAGAATACAGGGACTCTCTGAGGAAAATATATGCGGGAAGAGATTCTCTTTCATATGATTTCAATTCGGTTTTCCCCAATCTTGTGGTTCCTCTGGAACTGCTCATCAGCTTTGAAAAAGAAACGTTCCTTTCTGAATCCGTAAAAAACGAGATAGTGGATATTTACAAATCCGTTATCGGATATGTGACAAACGGTAAAAACGGAGAGTCGTTTTCACTTCTCCTTGAATACCTGTCGGAATTCATTTATCACTTCATCGAGGTAGAAGACAGGTTTTCATTTGAGCAGATGGGTCTTTTTACCATGGCTGCCATTCACCCGCCCACCTATATCCACTCCCTGATGGTGGGCGAACTCTCGGTGTGCATCTGCGCACATCTCCTGAAAAAAAGACCTGAGCTTTTCGGCTCTCTTACGCAGATAACCGGAAAGAGCAAAAATGATGTAAGAACAAAAAGGATACTGGATTATTGCTATCACAGTGCGGTCTGTCATGATTTCGGAAAGATCCCCATGATAGATACCATATTCCTGTATGGAAGAAATCTTTTAGATCATGAGTTCAATCTTTTGAAACACCATTCAAGGACCGGTGCTTTGCTGCTTTCGTCCTATGAATCCACAAAAAAATACTCGGATGTCGCAAAAGGGCATCATAAATGGTATAATAATTCCCGCGGCTATCCGGAGGAGTATGACAACACTGCCTCCGAATACAGGATTTTCACAGATATCGTGACCGTTGCCGACTGTCTTGATGCGGCTACCGATACCGTTGGAAGAAGCTATACCGGTTCTAAAACTCCCGATATGATAATAAATGAGATCATAGAAGGGGGCGGAACACGTTATAATCCTGATATTGCGGCTCTATTAAGTGACGGAGATCTCCGCAACGAGATCATATACATACTTGACAAAATCCGAAAAGAGACGTATAAGAAAAACTTCGGAGTACTAAAAGAGTTTCTTAAAGACGGATCGGGTTCTCTTGCGGATGTTTCATTTCTGGATGAATCCGATGAAGAGCTTAAGGCTCTTCACGGTATGCTTTCTGAGGAAGAGAGTTTCAGACAGGCTTACAGGATAGTCAATTACGATCTTGAGACAGTCTGTCCTATAGAGGGGCGGAGCGAGGAGAATTCACTTCTCGCCGTTTTGTCGCGCGAATCTTACAGGATAAGAAAGAAAGCAAAGTATGTAAAACTGCTTTTGAAGCTTTATCCCCGGAGAGACGAATTTAATTCATACAATAAAGCTCTTCTGGAAAGACTTTACGACAGGTACTTAAGAGAAAAGGATTTTTCCACAGGAGCCCATAAGCGCTTTGACGAAGTCAATATACAGGCTCACAGGTCATGGCTTGAAGCAAGAAGCAAAAATAATTATCTGTTTTTCAGGGATGCGCTTTCAAACAGGATAGAAGCCGAGAAAGTCAGGGTATCAAAGTTTGCTTCCGAAGGGAGATTCCCCGAAGGTCTTTATGACCGCATGCTTGATGAATACGAGCCGGGACTTACCGTCCGGAAAATGGACTCCCTTTTTGATGAAAGCATTCCAAGGATAAGGAAGATCTTAGAGTCCGTTCCTGATTTTACTAAAAAAGAAAGCTTTGATTTTTTATCAAGGGAAGCTTCGGATTATCAGCAGTCCCAGATGACGGATTATCTGCTTGATATTCTTGGTTTTGACAAAAACAGGGGTATGTGTTCGATATCGGTCCATCCTTTTACGGAACGTCTGGGTCGCGCCGATACCAGGATCACCACCAGTTACGACAGGTTCAATATTTTTTCGAATATTTATACCGTTATACATGAGTGCGGCCATGCTCTTTTTGAACAGATGCAGCCAGAGGCCAATCACATTTATCACATAGCGGATAATAAGACCATGGGCCAGCACGAAACGGTATCCAGGTTTTATGAAAATATTATCGGGCGTTCCCGTGAGTTCATAGAACTGATATATCCCAAGCTCTGTGAGATCTTCCCGGATGTTATGGAAGGCGTGAGCGTAGATGAACTCTACAGAGGGGTGAATCTTACGAGACCCTCCCTCATAAGGATGGATGCGGACGAACTGACATATATTTTCCATATCTACATCCGGTATGAGATGGAAAAAGGATTAATTGACGGTTCGATCCTTCCGGAAAATGCTTCGGAAAAATGGGCGGAGTATTACAGTAATGTTCTGGGAGTTACGCCGGGGGACGATCTTGAAGGTATACTTCAGGATATCCACTGGACTGATTCCTTCGGGTACTTCCCCACATATGCTCTGGGTAATTTCTACGGAGCCATGATCTTAAGCCGCATGAAAGAGGATTTTGATCCCTTTGAAGCGGTTAAAAAGGGAAATATCGGGGCCATAAATTCATGGATGGCCGAGAATGTATTCCTGAAGGCCGACAGACTGCTTCCCTTCGACTGGATAAAGGATGTCACCGGGCGTGAGCTTACGGCCGATGATTTTGTCACATATCTTGAGCAAAAATATTTGAAACATCAGGAGAATCAAAAACAGTTATGAATTCTAAGTTGGCATCATACATAATCAAGCGGTTACTGCTTGCCGTGGTAACGGTATGGGTGGTTATAACCGTTACGTTTTTTGTAATGCATTCGGTACCCGGCGGACCCTTCATGGGAGAAAAAGCCATCTCCGAAGCCGCACAGAAAGCGCTGGAGGCAAAATACGGTCTGGATAAACCGCTTTTTGTACAGTACACGACTTACCTGAAGGATATAGTGACGAAGTTTGATTTCGGACCTTCTTTGAAGCAAAGGGGCAGGACTGTTGTTGCTGTCATCGCAGACGGCATGAAGACTTCCGCAAAGCTTGGAGTCATCGCTGCCTTAATAGCACTTGCCATAGGTGTTGTGCTTGGATCCTTTGCCGCACTACGCAGAAACAGTATCGTTGACAGGATAATAATGGTCATTACCACGGCCTTTGTATCCATGCCTTCTTTCATAATGGGATCTTTCCTTCTGATCCTTTTTTCCATTAAGCTGGGATGGCTCCCTGCAAACGGAGCTTCAAGGGGAGGACTGATTCTCCCCGTGATCACGCTTTCGCTTTCACCCATGGCATACATCACAAGGCTTACAAGGTCTTCCATGCTTGATGTTTTGGGGCAGGATTACATCAGAACCGCCAAGGCCAAGGGTGTTCCCCGTGTAAGGATCATCTTCGGACATGCACTTAAGAATTCCCTTCTTCCCGTTATTACATATTTTGGACCGATGCTTGCATATATCGTGACCGGATCCCTTGTCGTGGAGCAGATCTTTGCAGTACCCGGTATCGGACGTGCATTTGTTACCAGTATTACGGGAAGAGATTATCCCATGATCATGGGTACCACCATCATCCTTGCATCTCTTATCGTTATCATGAATCTTATAAGCGATATACTTTATAAAATCGTTGATCCCAGGATCACATTAGAATAGAGGCCGTATATGGACAAGAAATTAACTATGCATATCAATGTTGAGGATTTCATCCCCGCAACCGACAAAGAAAAGGAATACATGGTCCAGATGAGACCTTCCACCACTTTTTTCAAAGATGGTGTAAAGCGTCTTATCAGGAACAAAGTGGCTTTTGTCAGCTTCATAGTGATCGTATTCATCACTCTTTGTGCCATATTTGTTCCCATGTTCTGGCCTTACAGCTATGAAAATATGCTTGGTAATGTTCCGGGACAGCCTGTGGATTCATCCTTTAATAACCTGAAGCCCTTTAACTACAGTAAGACAGAACAGGCCCTCATTGATGCGGGGGAGCACGTTGTACCTCACATCTTCGGTACCGATTCCCAGGGAAGGGATTACTTTATAAGAGTTGTATATGGAACCAGGATATCCCTTGCGGTAGGTTTTTTTGCAAGTATCATCGTTCTCATCATAGGTATGACTGTCGGTTCCGTATCGGGATATATGGGAGGCAGGGTCGATCTTATCATCATGAGGATAGTTGATATCATCTATTCGCTTCCGGATATGCTCATGGTCATACTCCTTGCATCCGTTCTCAACATGACAATGGGTACTGCCATCGAAGGGACGATATTTGAATCCATAGGTCCCAATATCATAAGCCTTTTCCTTGTATTCGGAGTGCTTTACTGGGTTTCCATGGCAAGACTCATAAGAGGACAGATACTGTCACTGCGCGAGCAGGAATATGTCCTTGCCGCACGTACAGCCGGAGCCGGCGGAAGATGGATCATCAAAAAGCATCTTCTTCCCAACTGTATGAGCGTGGTATTCATTTCCGTTGCTCTTCAGATCCCAAGTGCGATCTTTACTGAAAGCTACCTTTCATTCCTGGGACTTGGAGTCAATGCTCCCATGCCGTCCCTTGGATCCCTTGCATCGGATGCGCTTAACGGTCTTTCATCATATCCTTACAGACTGGTGATCCCCGCTATCGTCATCTCCCTTATAGTTTTGTCACTCAATCTTTTCGGCGACGGACTAAGAGATGCATTCGATCCCAAACTTGCAGCATGACGGTTTTGGGACAGTATAGTACCTGCAGCCTGTGACCATCAGGATGCGCTTTTTCAGGTCAGATATGAATCAATATCGCCACGGCGATTTTTTCAGAGGTATTTTTTATGAGCATGTTAGAAGTCAGAGATCTCCATACTTCATTTTTTACCGATGCAGGAGAAGTAAAGGCTGTCAACGGGATCTCTTTTGATCTTGATGAAGGCAAGGTTCTCGGAATAGTCGGAGAGTCCGGTTCCGGAAAATCCGTTACCGCATATTCCGTTATGCAGATCCTTGCGGGAACAGGAAAGATCGTTTCCGGATCCATAAAGTATAAGGGAACCGAACTTGTGGGCTCAGGCGAATCCGTCATGAAGACCATCCGCGGAAATAAGATATCCATCATATTTCAGGATCCCATGACTTCCTTAAATCCCACATATACCATCGGACATCAGCTGATGGAAGGCATCATGATGCATACCGGAAGAAATAAAAAGGAAGCCCGGGAACGTGCCATTGAAATGCTCAGACTCGTTAATGTAAATGAGCCCGAGAAACGTATGAAGCAGTATCCTTACGAATTTTCCGGAGGAATGAGGCAGCGTGTCATGATAGCCATGGCCCTTTCCTGCGAACCTGATATACTTATTGCGGATGAGCCCACCACCGCACTTGATGTTACCATTCAGGCACAGATCCTTGAGCTGATGAAAAAACTCCAGGAAGAGCTGGGAATGGCCATCATTATGATCACACACGATCTTGGAGTTGTGGCACAGATGTGTGATGAAGTTATTGTAATGTATGCAGGCTCCATATGTGAGCAGGGAACGGCTGATGAGATCTTCTACAATCCCTGTCATGAATATACAAAGGGGCTTATGAGATCCATACCGACACTGGATGATGAGTTCAAAAGACTAAAGCCCATTTCCGGAACACCCATAGATCTTCTCAATATGCCTGCAGGGTGTCCTTTTGCCCCCAGGTGTGAAAATGCGATGAAGATCTGTCTGAGCCAAAAATGCGAGCGCATGCAGATAAACGAAGACCATGCAGCAGGCTGCTGGATGAATGTAAAAAAAGACTTTGAAAAAACAGGCGGAAAGGCGGCAGAAGAATAATGGCAGAAAACAAACCGCTGATTCAGGTAAAAAATCTTAAAGAGTATTTTAATATCAGTACGGGATGGCTTACGACCGTTCCTTTAAAGGCTGTGGATGATGTTTCCTTTGACATCATGAAGGGAGAGACCCTTGGCCTTGTGGGAGAGAGCGGCTGCGGAAAGACCACTGTGGGACGTACCATCTTAAGGCTTTATGAGCCTACGTCCGGTGAGATCTGGTATGACGGAAAAAAGATAGAGGATAAAAAAACCGTTAAAGAATTCAGAAAACATGCTACAATGGTTTTTCAGGATCCTTATTCGTCCCTTAATCCGCGTATGACGGTTTCCGATATCATAGGCGAGCCTCTTGATGTCTATAAGATGTACGAAAATGCAGCAGAGAGAAGGGAGAGGATCCTTGAACTCATGGCTTATGTCGGACTTAACAGTGAGCATGCTTCAAGGTATGCCCATGAGTTTTCCGGAGGTCAGCGTCAGAGGATCGGTATCGCAAGATCACTTGCCTTAAAGCCTGATTTTATAGTATGCGATGAGCCTGTTTCCGCACTTGATGTTTCGATACAGGCACAGGTCATCAACATGTTTGATGAGCTTCAGGAAAAGCTTGGTCTTACCTATCTTTTCATTGCACATGACCTTCTGGTGGTAAGACATATAAGTGACAGGATAGCGGTTATGTATCTCGGTCACATTGTTGAACTTGCGGATTCAAATGAGATATATAATCATCCCGTTCATCCGTATTCGAAATCTCTTATCTCTGCCGTTCCTTTGCCGGATCCTAAGGCGGCAAGAGCCAATAAGAGAATAGTACTTTCAGGTGATATTCCCAGTCCCTTGAATGCACCATCGGGCTGTCCGTTCAGAACAAGATGTTCCCATGCCTGTGAGGCGTGCGCCGGCGAAATGCCGCCTCTTAAGGATGTGGGCGGAGGCCATCTGGTAGCCTGTCACAGGATTGGTGATATATAATTTTAGGAGGTAAATATATTATGAGAAAGAAGATCTTTGCTGTAATCCTTACAGCAGCGCTTGCTGTCAGCTGTCTTGCAGGCTGCGGAAAAAGCGCATCTAACGATGGCAGCTCAATCAATGTCTGCGTCGGATCAGAGCCCGATACCATCGATCCTGCTCTCAACTCCGCAGTAGACGGTGCAACATATCTTGTTCACCTTTTCTCCGGACTTGCAAAGTGGGAGCAGAAGCCTGACGGATCACTTGAGATTGTTGCTGATGCAGCTACAGAGCTTGTTGATGGCGTTGAGAATGCGGACGGAACAGTCACCTATACTTATACATTAAGAGACGGCCTTAAATGGTCCGACGGTCAGCCCGTAAAGGCTTCAGACTTCGTTTTTGCATGGAACAGGGCAGCATCTGCAGAACTTGGTGCAGATTACGGTTACATGTTCGAAGTTGTTGACGGTTATGAGGAGATCTCCGCTGTAGATGATGACGGAAATCCCATCAATCCTGATGCAAAACTTAATGTCAGCGCGCCGGATGACAAGACTATCGTTGTTACTCTTTACAATGCTGTTTCATACTGGAACGAGCTTCTTGCATTCCCTACCTACTTCCCTGTAAGAGAAGATGTTGTTTCAAACGAAGGATGGGCTACCGAAGCTTCCACCTATGTATGTAACGGACCTTACAAGATCGATTCATGGGATCACCAGTCTGTTATCAGACTCGTTAAGAATCCTGATTTCGTAGACGCTAAGGACATCACCATGTCCCAGATCAATTTCTACCTTTCAGATGACCAGAACAACATGCTCACCAACTTCAAGAACGGTGACTGGCAGCTTATTGATGACATCCCTACCAACGAGATGGCATCTGTTAAAGCAGAGTATCCCGATGAGTACGTTGTTGCAGGTAACCTTGGAACTTATTATGTATGCTGGAACGTAAACGAGCAGATCATGCCCGAGGGCAGTGAATTTGCAAAAGATGAGTATGCAAAGGCTGAAGTAAGAAGAGCAGTAGGTCTTCTTTTCGACAGAAACTATATCTGTGACGAGATCGGCCAGGCAGGACAGGTTCCCGCATCTTCATTCGTTGCAATGGGAATGACCGAGCCTGACGGTTCACAGTTCTATGAGAACGCAGGAACCAATTCTTATACCGGATACTATGATGTTTCCGCTGATGCTTATTCAGAGAACTTCAACCAGGCTATTTCCGTACTTAAGAAGTATTATGATTATGATGAAGCAACAGGAAAGTTCACAAACTTCCCTACCCTTACATATATCTACAATACCTCAGAAGGTCATAAGGCTATCGGTGAGTATCTCCAGAGTGCCCTTGCAGGTGTTGGTATCACCATGAATCTTGAGAACCAGGAGTGGGCAACCTTCCTTAACACAAGGAAGAACGGTGATTACTCCATCGCAAGAAACGGATGGCTTGCAGACTACAACGATCCCATCTGCTTCCTTGACATGTGGACCACCGATTCCGGAAACAACGATGTTCAGTTCGGAAGAGGCGCACATAAGGATGGCGCTGTCTATGACATGGATCTTACTCCTTACGGATATGATATAAAGGTTCAGGGAACCTGGTCTGAGACCTATGATGTTCTCATCAGCACCATCAAGAGATGCACAGATGAGAATACCCGTTACAAGCTCATGCATGTTGCAGAGGATATGCTCATGGATACCGGATGTATCACTCCTCTTTACTACTACACCGATCCTTACATGATCAGCAAGAATGTTGACGGATTCTTCGCAAATCCTCTCGGATACAAGTACTTCATGTTCACCAAGATTTCCTGATGAAAAGATGAGTGCTTTGATCCACAGGCTGTAAATCCTAAAGACCGGAAAAACCTTAAATGGTTTTTCCGGTTTTTTTATTGAATGAAAAAAAGCACTTTTATGTATTAAATTGATGATAAATATGATATATTATCTTTGTTCGTACATTAGATGAACACGTAATCAAACAGTGACTGGGGAGGAATTGAATAATGGAGTTTAAGGATTTTAAAGAACTTGCAACTTATGCCAAGGAAGAGAACTGTTCCGATATTCATATCACGGTAGGTACCAATATCGCAATCAGACGATACGGAGAGCTTAAGATCCTTGAGCCCGCACCTTCCGCTGAGATATCGAGAAACATGATCTTCTCTATCCTTAATCAGGAACAGGTTGAGAAGGTTACAGGAGGCAGCGACCTTGATGTAGGTGTCATGCTTTGGGACGGAACCAGGATCAGGGCTAATGTTTATCATCAGAGAAATAATCTTGCCTGCAGTATACGTATACTTAACCAGTCAATTCCCACCTTTGAGCAGCTTCTCCTTCCTCCTGTTTGTAAGGAACTTGCTGAACAGCCCAGAGGACTGGTCCTTGTAACGGGACCTACCGGATCCGGTAAATCAACTACTCTGGCTTCAATGGTAGATTATATCAACAGGACCACTTCAAGACATGTCCTTACCATCGAGGATCCTATCGAGTATGTATATCCTCATGACAAAGCCATGATCCACCAGAGAGAAGTCGGCAAGGACGTTGAAAGCTTTGCAACCGCACTTCGAAGCGCACTTCGTGAAGATCCCGATATCATCCTTGTAGGTGAGATGAGAGACTATGAGACCATCTCCGCAGCTATCACCGCTGCTGAGACCGGTCACCTGGTTCTTTCAACACTTCATACCACCAGTGCTGCACAGACTGTCGAAAGAATAATCGATGCGACTCCTCTTGAGGGACAGGACCAGATCAGAACCCAGTTCTCAAACGTTATCAAGGGTGTTATCACCCAGACTCTTGTTCCTACTGCAGATGCTGACGGCCGTGTTGTTGCAACCGAGATAATGCTCGGTACACCTGCCATCGGAAATCTTATCCGTGACAAGAAGACCATTCAGATCCCTTCAAGCATCCAGGCAGGCCGCCAGGCAGGTATGCACCTTCTTAACGATGATCTTGTATCCCTTGTTGCCCGCGGAAGGATCACCAAGGAAAATGCTTTGTGGGTAAGTAATGATCCTTCGGCTCTTGATAAGATGTGCTGATCTTTTAAAGATCCGAAAAAATTAATAAACATATCGTTTCAGATGGGACGGCCCGGAAGGGTCGTCCTTTTTTTGCCGGCATTTTTTTGCCGTATTTGTTGACAATGTGATTTGGTAATGATATCATAATGATATCAAAAAAGCGCGTGCTAAGATGCCTGAGGCATCGGAAAGAGAGGAGAGAATATGAATAACAATAATAACGGAAATGTACAGGAAAAGATCATTAAGGGTCATAAGACAGGAGGACTTGTACTCTTTCTTGTGATAATCGGCTATGTTTTGGCAGTTCCCGCCATGGGCATCTTTGCGGCAATGGGATTATGGATCCTGAATATTGCCTGCATCCTCTGGCTTTGCCTGGGATGGATCCTTCTTTGCGGACTTAAGGTTTTAAAGCCCAATGAGGCACTTGTTCTTACACTTTTCGGAAAATATGTCGGAACATTAAAGGGTGACGGATTCTTTTTCGTAAATCCTTTCTGTACTGCATTCAATCCCGCAGCTTCTACAAAACTGGGACAGAGCGGCGATGTTGGCAAGAACGATGCCATGAACCTTGTTGTTTCCGGCACTAATGTAAAGGCTGCTGAAATTGCAAGCAAGAAGATATCTCTTAAAGTAATGACTCTTTCAAACAGCAAGCAGAAGGTCAATGATGTACTTGGAAACCCTGTTGAGGTCGCCGTTGCAGTAATGTGGAGAGTAAAAGATACTGCCAAGGCAGTATTTGAAGTCGATAATTTCAAGGAGTATCTCTCACTTCAGTGTGATACCGCAGTCAGAAACGTTGTAAAGGTTTATCCTTACGACGTGACCGATAATATTGACACCACAGGTGATGGAGAGTCCGATGACGGAAGTCTCAGAGGTTCAACAGAGGTTGTAGCAGGCAAGATCCGTGATGAGATCCAGAGCAAGGTGGCTGACGCGGGACTTGAGATCGTCGATGCAAGGATCACCTATCTTGCATATGCACCCGAGATCGCAGCCGCAATGCTTCAGAGACAGCAGGCATCGGCTGTTGTTGATGCAAGAAAGCTCATTGTTGACGGAGCAGTCGGAATGGTTGAGCTTGCTCTTGAAAGACTCAGTGAAAAGAATACAGTCGAACTTGATGAAGAAAGGAAAGCTGCAATGGTTTCAAACCTTCTGGTAGTCCTTTGCGGAAACCATGACGCACAGCCCGTTGTCAATTCAGGGAGCCTTTACTGATGGCTGAAAAAAAACAGGTTCCTCTGCGCCTGTCGGAAAAACTGTATAACGAACTTGCTGCCTGGGCGGAGGATGACTTCCGCTCAGTCAACGGGCAGATAGAATACCTGTTGACTGAATGTGTGAAGCAGCGGAAAAAAGACGGTAAGTATGTGGGAAAGGATATTGATGCCCCTCTTGATATCAGGATAGAGTGATTTTCACGAGAAATATGGCTGAAGATATGGTATAATTACCCTTGTTGAGATTAAACTCTTGAGAAGGGAGAGTATATGAAAAAAATCCTCAGGTCACTTCAGATCATAATCATGGCTGCCGCATTTGCGGTCCTTTTTGACACTGTACATGTAAATGCTGCCCCCAAACAAATGGCAGACGGTAATGTCTTCGATGCTGAGTTCTATGCAGCGGCTTACCCGGATGTCAAAGCGGTATTTGGCAATAACGAAGCTCTTTTATACCAGCATTACATCAGTTTCGGAATAAATGAAGGAAGGCTTCCCTATGCCATAGATGCAAGCGCTCTTAAGCCTGTTGCCGTCGGTCCTAACGGAGTTACGGAACCTGTGGCATATCAGATGATCATGGGACTTCAGGGTGTTTTCCCCGAAGGCATGCCCTGGGATTTCAGCCTTGGTTATTATCTGTATAAAGGCTTTGATAATCATTATTATTACGGCGCGGAATGTGCTTACTATGCTTTTCTTCTCAATGATTACGTCTTTGGTGATACTCCCAATGCAAGAAAGCTCGATGTATTCAATCCTGCAAACTTCCATGTAGGGGATATTCTCAGATATAACAATAATTCATATGCCGGAGGCCATTCGGTGGTTGTCCTTGCAGTTGATGACAAGGGGATCACGGTAACTGAAGCCAATTATAACGGCAAGGTCCACTGGGGCAGAAGGATGTCCTGGACAGAGATCGCAAGTAAATATGATTATGTAATGACAAGATATAACATCTGATAAAAATGTCAATAAACCCGCCCGGTGAGGGCGGGTTTTCGGCTTTTTTTCATTCCCACCCTTTCCGGGATCTTAATCTTTTTCAGAGGTCTTGATGATGTACTCCAAAGTATTTAAAAAGATCATATCCCCGGCAGTTATCGCACTTTTTGCGGTAACTGTTATTTGTTGTGACAATATACCTTCAGTTGCAGGCAGTGATATTTCGGGTGATGACTTTGATAAGATCCTTGGGACATATTCCGTTGATCCTTCCGTACCCTCTTATAAAGAATATCTTTCTTCATATGATCCTGTTTTCCCGGATGAGACCATCAGCATAGATACCGGCTTATTATATACCGATGAGGGATCGCATATAGACCTTGATTTTACGGTTGATGAGCCGGGTTTTTATTATCCCAGGATAAAATACTGTCCCGTTGGCGGCAGAAATTCCCAGATGCAGAGGTCTTTTTTCATAGACGGAAAGCTTCCCTATGCCGAACTGTCCCTGATCAATTTCAGCAGGATCTGGGTTACTGACGTAAACGAAACCTATGTTGACGAAAACGGCATAGCACTTAAAAAGTGGAAGAGTGATAATCAGGGCTTTCATTTAAAACCGGGGGTTATGGAGGAATCCCTCTGGTGTGAGACCTATCTTTATGATTCATGCGGATATATAACAGCTCCTCTTTCAGTATATCTTGATGCAGGCGAGCATACTCTTACGATTTATGCCGGCAGGGAGCCGATGCTGATAGAAGGGATAGATCTTACATCTTACTGCGCTCCTCCAAGCTACAGCGATTATCATTCTGCCTTTTTGGATTATTCTTCCTGCACAGGTCAGTATGTAAGGATCGAAGCAGAGAATGCTTCAAAGACATCTTCCCAGATGCTTTATCCTCGTCAGGACCAGTCATCACCTGCAGTCTATCCTTCAAGTCCAAAGCTTTTATTAAACAACACCATCGGCGGAACTTCCTGGCAAAGTGCCGGACAGTGGATAGAGTGGGAGTTTGATATTCCTGAAGACGGTTTTTATAACATCTCTGCATTCTGCAAACAGAATTTTGTCAGGGGAACTAAGTCATGCCGCAGGATAAGCATTGACGGTGAAATTCCCTTTGAAGAAATGAGCGATTACGGATTTGAATATTCCCAGAGCTGGAGAGAAGAGGTACTTTCCACAGGCGACGGAGATCCGTATTCTTTCTATCTGACAAAGGGTCATCATACAATCCGGATGGAAGTAGTCCTTGGAGATATGGCAGAGATCATCAGCCTTGTGCAGGATACTGTAATGCAGCTTAACAACATTTACCGCTCCGTAATATATATCACCGGAGTATCTCCTGACCCATACAGGGACTATCAGATAGCAAAGTCCCTTCCCGGACTTAATGCCCAGCTCATTCAGACAAGGGATGAACTTGATATTGCGATCACAAAGCTTGAACTGACAGCAGGTAACAATTCCGATAAGCTTAACGTACTTCGTACCATGCAGGATCAGCTTGACGATCTTATTGAGGATGAAGAACGCTTTACAAAAGTCATCTCATCTTACAAGAAAAATGTAAGGGCATGCGGAAACTGGATAACCCGGGTTCTTCCCCAGCCTCTCCAGATTGACAGGATAATGCTCTATACCGAAGGCGGACACCGGGATATAACGGGAAATACCTGGCATGACAAGGCAGGATATGAGTTAAGCCGTCTGTATTATTCCTTTGTCATAGACTATAACAGCATAGGTAATGTATCCGAAGATTCGGAAAGTAACGTTACTCTCACACTCTGGGTGGGAACAGGGCGTGACCAGGCAAATGTAGTCAAGTCGCTTATTGATGAGAACTTTACCCCGGAGACAAACATAAATGTCAATGTCCAGCTGGTTGATATGTCTACTTTGCTCAGGGCATCCCTTGCAGGGGAAGGTCCGGATGTTGCCATACAGGTTGCGAATTCATCAGGGATCGCAGGTGCCGTTTTAAATACCGGTAATGATACTCCGGTAAATTACGGACTTCGAAATGCGGTTCTTGATCTTTCACGGTTTGAAGATTACGAAAGTGTGAAGAGAAGATTTTCTGAAAGCGCATCCGTTCCGTTTACTTTTAATGGTTCTGCATATGCCCTTCCGGAAACCCAGACATTTCCCATGATGTTTTACCGTAAGGATATCCTTGCAGAGATAGGCCTTGACGTTCCCGAAACATGGGATGATGTAAAAGTTGCAATGACAGTTCTTGCCAAAAACCAGATGGAGTTTGGCATGCTTCCGTCAGAGCAGGTTTTTGCCATGCTGCTTTTCCAAAACGGCGGAAAGTATTATACGGATAACGGCGATGCATCCGCACTTGATTCGGATATTTCCGCAGCTGTGTTCAGGGAATACTGCGAATATTACACTGATTACAAGCTGGATAAAGCCACCAGTGTTGAGGAAAGATTCCGTACCGGCGAGTGTCCCATCATCATCGCAGACTATACCACATACAACATTCTTCAGGTGTCCGCTCCTGACATAGAAGGACTCTGGGATTTTACTGTTGTTCCCGGTGTAAGAGGATCCGACGGAAAAGTAAATCATACCACCGGGTCCACAGGCCTTGCGGACATCATCATGTCATCAACCGATCACCCCGCTGAATCCTGGGAGTTTCTTAAGTGGTGGACGTCCGCCGAAACACAGACACTTTACGGTCGTGAGATGGAATCCCTTATGGGTGCATCAGCAAGAGTTGCCACGGCAAATCTTGAAGCTCTTTCAAATCTTTCATGGCCAAGGGCAGATTACCGGGTGCTTCTTGAGCAGTTTAAGCAGGTTCAGGGAATACCGCAGGTTCCCGGGGGATACTATACATGGAGAAATGTTAACAACGCATTTTATACAGTGACAACGGATTCAAGTCTTACAGGAAGAAGCGATTATGCGGTAACACCCAGGGAAGAACTTATGGACAAGGTGCTGTATATAAATGCAGAGATAGATTATAAGCGGGAGGAGTTTGGTCTTCCTCTTGCAGCCAGATAGGGAGTAATACTTAGTGGGTAAAACCAGGGTTGAAAACAAAACAGAAGAGCCCCCGGAAAAAAGTGGGGCACAGCTAAAAGTTTCCAAGCAGGCAACTCTTAAGTACCGTATTATGAAAAGCAGGGAATCCTATCTTATGATAGCTCCTTATTTCATCCTGTTTTTCTTTTTTACGGTTCTTCCGGTTGCCCTTTCTGTTATTTTCAGTTTTACTGATTTCAATCTTCTCGAGTGGCCTGATTTTGTAGGCTGGAGAAACTATACAAAGCTTTTTCTGGAAGATGATATATTCATGATCGCACTTAAAAATACACTTATATTTGCGGTCATTACAGGCCCTGTATCCTATATGCTCTGCCTTCTTTTTGCATGGATCATTAATGAATTCAAGGGACCTTTAAGAGCTTTTCTTACACTTATCTTTTATGCACCCAGCATTTGCGGCAATGCATATCTTGTATGGAATCTGATACTGACGGGAGACAGGTACGGTTATCTGAACGGACTGCTTCTTAAGCTTGGGATAATTGATGAAGCTATACTCTGGATGCAGACAGAAAAATATGTTCTTCCTGTTCTTATAATCGTACAGCTCTGGCTTTCACTTGGTACCGGTTTCCTCAGCTTTATTGCAGGACTTCAGACAGTGGATAAGAACCTTTATGAGGCAGCGGCTATTGACGGTGTTAAGAACAGGTGGCAGGAACTCTGGTATGTTACGCTTCCTGCAATGAAGCCCCAGCTTATGTTCGGTGCCGTCATGCAGATCACCCAGTCCTTTGCGGTTGCGGATATTTCCATAAATCTTGCAGGCAACCCTTCTGTTAACTATGCCGGCGCAACGGTTGTCACCCATCTTCTTGATTACGGATCAACACGTTTTGAAATGGGTTATGCTTCAGCTATCGCAACGGTTTTGTTCCTCCTTATGGTAGGGACAAATAAGCTGGTACAAAAGCTTTTGGGAAGGGTTGGTGAGTGACATGAAAAACATGTTAAAGAAACTCTTCCGGCACAGAAAAAACAAACATGTAAACAGATCCTTTGCAGGCAATACATTGCTTTTCATTCTTATGGGCATATGCGGGATTTTCATGGTGCTGCCCCTTGTGATGATAGTTAACAATGCGGTAAAGCCTCTGGATGAACTTTATCAGTATCCGCCGAAGATATTTGTAAGAAACCCGGTCTTTACCAATTTCTCGGATCTTTTCACTCTGATGAATGATTCATGGATACCTTTTTCCAGGTATATTTTGAATTCCGTGATCATTACGGGAGGAGGAGTTGCGGGTCATGTCCTTTGCGCCTCTCTTGCAGCTTACCCTCTTGCAAAACATAAATTCCCGGGAAGGAATATCCTGTTTAACATGGTGGTCCTTTCCATGATGTTTTCGTGGACCGTAACACAGATACCGCAGTATCTGATAATAAGCATGCTCCACATAAACAATACTTATCTTGCGCTCATACTTCCTGCCTGGTCCTTTGGTATGGGACTTTATCTTATGAAGCAGTTCATGGAGCAGATCCCGGATTCTCTCAGGGAATCTGCCAGGCTTGACGGGGCAAACGAATGGCAGATCTTTTGGAAGATCATAATGCCAAATGTAAAGCCTGCATGGCTGACCCTTGCGATCTTCCAGTTCCAGCAGATGTGGATCAATACAGGTTCCGTATTTTTACGGGATGAACAGTTAAAACCCCTGCAGTATGCACTTCAGCAGATAACCGCAGGAGGTGTTGCAAGAGCCGGAGCTGCTGCAGCCGTGACATTTATAATCGCATCGATACCCATAGTATTTTTCCTGCTCTGTCAGAGCAATGTCATAGAAACAATGACAACATCCGGAATGAAGGAGTAACCTTTCGCTTTAATGAATCGTAAACATGCATTAAAACTTATATCGGCACTTGTGGCTGCGGCAGTTCTTGTAATGAGTTTTGCCGTATATCCTTATGCCCTTGAACTTCCCTTTCAGACCTATAATTACAATTACTGGGAAGATATCGTATATACACCTGCAGCATATCAGCCGGATTATACCGTTTCAGGGCTTGATCTTTCCTTTGAAGGAAAAAAGATCGGAAGTTTCGTCACGCCACAGGATATGTGCGTTTCTTCTGACGGCAGGATCTTCCTTGCAGATACAGGTAACAACAGGATCGTGATCCTTTCATCCGATGCAAAAAATGTCTGCGGTATCATTGATTCGTTTGAAAATGACGGAAAGAACGATACTTTCAACCAGCCCTCAGGCGTTGCATATTCGGATAAAGATCAGCTATATATCGCGGATTCACAAAATCACCGCATAGTTGTTCTTGACGCTGAAGGATCCCTTGTAAGGATGATAGAAAACCCAAGGGCTGAAGTTTTGGAAGAGGGCTTTGTATTTGTGCCTCTTAAGATAACCGTGGACTACGCAGACAGAGTATACTGCGTTGCACAGAATATGTTCGAAGGAATCATGGTGTTTGAAACAAACGGGGAGTTTGCGGGATTTTTCGGAACAATATCCGTTGAAATAACTCTTTGGGAAAAGTTCTGGAGAA
>CAMPAP010000016.1 GCA_946631935.1 uncultured Lachnospiraceae bacterium
AAAGCATCTCCTGTGTTTTCTTTCTTTCCTTGCTCTGAGGTCTCATAAAGAAAAACCAGAGAGCAAACATAAGCGCTCCGTATATTACGATCATTGATATCCATGAAGCCTGATTAGCCTGGGCTGCGACATCTTCTGCACTAAGAAGTAAAAAATCCATTATCATTCCTCCGTTAACAGGTATTAATTACATATCTGTATGAGTCTTACTCAAACACACTCATACGATAATACACGATTATGAAAAAAGTATCAAATATAAGTTTTTATGAAGAAAACATCTGTACCCAGTAATGACCGTAAGTAGTGCCGGGAGCGTAAACATGTCCGATACCGATCTTTGCAAAACCCGGATTTAAGATATTTGCCCTGTGTCCCTGGCTGTTCATCCAGGAATTCATAACGGCCTGGGGCGATGCCTGGCCTGCAGCGATGTTTTCTCCGACTCTCCCCGGATTCTTAACTGCGGTAAAACATGATGAACCGTCAGGTCTTGTATGTGAAAAGTATGTTGTGATCTCCTGAGCCCTTACTGCAGCTCCGGGAGCAAGGTTTGAAGGATCCCATGAAAGAGGAGCAAGACCGATTTTTATTCTTTCAGCATTACAAATATCAAGCACCTGCTGCTCAAAAGTACCGATGCCGGATAAAGCAGGGACAGAAGTCTGGGGCTTTTGGCCTGTTCCCGCTTCCTGATAAGCATTTGCAAATCTTCCTTCATTTTTACCGAAAAGTTCATAATGAAGCTTTAATACTGAAGGGTCTTTGCCAAGCGCCGCTACTACATCGGGATATCTTGCAGCATAATATGAAGCATCAAAATCTCCTGTCTGAACCTGAGAGCCCGAAGGAGAAACGGCAAGTCTTCCTTCTGCTTTTCCGCATACGGTGTAGTGAAAATAAAGCATATCTTCCGATGTTCCGAATACAGAGACAACATCGGGATATGCGGATGCATAAAATGAAGCATCAAAAACAGTACCGTCAGGCATTACTTTAGCTGCTGCTGATGCGCTTTCACCGGGGATCAGTACCAGAAAGGCCAATAAAAATGCAGAAATGATAAGTAAAAATGATCTTTTTTTCATATTATTCTCCTGTCTGAATTTTTTTTATTTATTTCACATTAAGGATAATTTCTATCCTGTTTTTTACAAAGGTCCTGATGATAATCTGTAAAGCATTTCATCTTTGAAGGATGAAAATCTGTCCTCATCGATGGCATCCCTTATTTCCTTCATCAGATGATTGTAGAAATACAGATTATGAAGTACGCAAAGACGTAGTCCCAGCATCTCACCCGATTTATGCAGATGCCTGATATATGCCCTTGAGTACCTGCGGCATGCAGGACAGGCACAGCCTTCTTCTATGGGTCTGTCATCTTCTGCATATTTTGCATTATTAATGTTTATTTTCCCGTCATGTGTATAAAGATGTCCGTGACGGCCGTTTCTTGAAGGATATACACAGTCAAACATGTCTATTCCGCGGCTTACAGCCTCTATTATATTGGCAGGAGTGCCGACGCCCATAAGGTATCTGGGTTTGTCAGAAGGAAGGACCGGTGCCGTGACATCTATAATCTCATACATCTCTTCGTGGGTCTCACCAACAGCAAGTCCGCCAATTGCGTATCCGTCAAGATCAAGAGAAGCGATCCTCTCAGCGTTATCCATTCTTATATCCGGATAAACAGCCCCCTGGTTTATGCCAAAAAGAAGCTGATCTTTATTGATGGTATCTTCAAGACTGTTAAGTCTTTTCATTTCATCCTTGCATCTGACAAGCCATCTTTCGGTTCTTTCAACAGATCTTAAAACATAATCCCTGTCAGCCTTTGACGGAGGACACTCATCAAATGCCATGGCGATGGTCGATGCAAGATTACTCTGTATCTGCATGCTCTCCTCAGGCCCCATGAATATCTTATGACCGTCTATATGGCTTCTGAAGGTAACACCTTCTTCTTTTATCTTCCTCATGGATGCAAGAGAAAAAACCTGAAAACCGCCGGAATCAGTAAGAACCGGCCCCTTCCAGTCCATGAACTTTCTGACTCCGCCCATGGTCTTTATAAGCTCATCTCCTGTTCTGACATGGAGGTGATAGGTATTTGAAAGTTCGATCTGGCAGCCGATATTTTCAAGATCCTCGGAAGACACTCCTCCTTTAATTGCCGCAACGGTTCCGACATTCATAAAAAGAGGAGTCTGCACCGTGCCGTGTACAGTACTAAGCTCCCCTCGTCTTGCATTACCGTCTTTTTTTATTAATTTAAATATCTTACTCAAAATAAAGCTCCGAAGATCAAAATACTTCTTCCCAGAATTCTTCAAGGGTAAGTCCCTTAAAAGTCATATAAGCGGCAGCTTCTCTGCCGACATATCTGAAATGCCATGGTTCATATTCTATGGTGGTTATATATTCCTTATCCTTGGGATATCTGAGGATAAAACCGTATTTATAGCAGTTCTGTGCAAGCCAGATTCCTTCAGATGTTTCGCCGAAACCTTCTCCCAGGTGGGCATATTCGTTATTGACGATATCAAAAGCAAGACCAATCTGATGCTCACTTGTACCGGGCAGGGTAACCGCTTCTGCGGCAAGCTGATAAGCATCTATATAGTTCATTCCGGACTGCATATATTTATTAAGATCATAATTAAAAAGGGTTTCCTGCTTATCTCCGGATCTGTAGGGAGAAACTATCCAGATATTCATACCGGCGTTCCTTGCATCCCTGAGCATCAGGACAAGATCATCTATAACCCTTTCATCGCACTGTATATTCTGTGCAAGTGAGCCTAAAGGAAAATCATAATCGGAAGGAACGGAATGCTGCTTATTTACAAGTATCAGTCTCCAGTCACTTTTATCAAAGACAAGACTGTCCAGGTCATATTCTGAAATAAACGAAGGTTGTACCGCTTCCTGAATTTCATCATCAGGCAAAAGAGCTTCATCCAAAATATCATCCGTACCTATGGCATAGACTCTCTGACCTTCAGAATTGGTACTTACAAACCCAACGTCAAGAGCTCCCTCCCTTGTGACAAAATCGTCAAAAAAGAGTTCCTTGGCTTCTTCTGCGGTAAGGACATCCGTTTCTTCCTCGGCAAGGGATATGGATTCATCAAGCTCATTAAAATCAATAATGCCAAGATTGGTTACGGAGCCTGTAAAAAGAGGAAAGGAAAAACTGCAAAATGCCACAAAACAAAGCGGGGAAGTGCAAAGAAGAATAAACTTAAGTAAATATCTTCTGCAAAGATCCCCAAGATCTATCCAGCCGAAAACAAGCCCTCTTATGACGGGGGAGAAAAAACGAAATATCCTGTTTTCTCTGGAATGCTTTCTGATAAGATCAGAAGCAACATCCTTTTTTGTCCTGTTCAGCATCTTAAGACCGGTTATGATTCATCCACGAGTTTATGAACAACGATACAGTTGGGAGTATCAATATGAACGAAATTACCGTTCAGCATCATGGTTCCGTTTTCAATATCAAGCTTAAAGAATGACATTTCATTTGATTCATGATTAAGCGAAACCAGGAATTTATTGCCCGGAAGTATCTCCGCATCCTTGGGATAATCACCGGAAACAGGGAGCAAAAGCTTCTTCTCTAACAGACCGGTTTTTTGATCTGCTGAAAAGATGGCAACAGAATTATCTCCGGGAATCGTAGTGATCAGATATTTATAATCCTTTGAAAACGAAAGTGCGCTGAGAGAGAAATTGGTTCCTCCGCCGGGCTTTACGACTTCAACGGTCTGTATCCTTTCAAAATGAGGATTCTTGCCGTCAAATTCATATTCATATACATCAATTTTGCAGGAGGACTCAAGACATACATAGATATACTTGCCGTTTCCCGAAAGCTTGATCTGTCTGGGTGAGGATTCCAGATCGCATCTTAATATATCAACAAGCTTTACTTTACCTGTCTCCTTGTTAAGGTCATATACGTTAACATGATCCATGCCCTGATCCGCAACAAGAATGTATCTGTTGTCATGTGTCATACGGGCACTTGCGATATGTGGTCTTGAGTTTCTGTCTGCCATGGAACCGAGGCCCTTATGGAAAACCTCATCGGTGATCCTTCCGACTCCGCCGTTATCACGAAGATGAAGAACCGTAAGCTTTCCGTCATGATAGCCTGCAACCATGAGGTATTTATCCGTGTAATCCGTGGCAAGATAACAGCCTCTCATTCCGTTGATGGGTGCAAAATTGATAAGCTCAAGATTACCGTCACTTAAGATCTTATAAGACTCAACACCAAGATCAGTTATGGAATACAGGTATTTTCCGTTATGTGAGATCGTAATATATGACGAGTTTGTGATCTCAACCTTGTCCTTTTCGGTGAATCTGCCCTTTTCCATATCCACATCATAAATCCTGATACCGTGATTATCATTCATGGTATATGTGGAAACATAGGCAACATACTTTTCCTCATTTTTCTTTGTGGTTTTTGTTGTTTTACTCTCAGCCATAACCGCTCCTCACATTCTATTAAAAACAGATTTTACAGTTTCAATCTTAGAAGACATTCCATACAAAAGACTGTCCAAAACAGTGATGGCACACATACTCTCAAGAACCACCACAGCCCTGGGGACTATAACGGGGTCATGCCTTCCCTTTATTTCTATATCAGTGTTCTCACCGGATCTGTTTACCGTCTTCTGGGTCCTTGAAATGGAAGGTGTGGGTTTAACGGAGCACCTTACAATGATGTCGGAAGAATCGCTGATCCCTCCAAGTATACCGCCGCTGTGATTGGTCTTTTTTACAACACCGTTTTTTGAACTTCTGAATATATCGTTATTGGTGCTTCCGAAAGCCTTTGAAACAAGAGTTCCGTCTCCTATCTCCACGGACTTTACGGCACCTATGCTCATTACAGCCTGGGATAATAAAGCATCCAGTTTATCGAAAACAGGATCACCGATACCGGCAGGAACTCCGCTGATACGGCACTCCATAACTCCTCCGCAGGAATCGGATCTGTTCTTAAGGTCCGCTATATATTCAAGTGCCCTGGCATTGGCTGAAATATCAGGCATTGATGTGGCATTTGCAAGGACCGTGCTTCTTGAATATTCTGAAAGATCCGCCTCAACGGGACCGATAGCCCTTGTATATGCTTCAACGCTGATCCCCAGTTCGGAAAGGACCTTTGCGGCAACGCTTCCGGCTATAACCCTTGCAGCCGTTTCCCTTCCGGAGCTTCTTCCTCCTCCTCTGTGATCCCTGAATCCGTATTTGGAATCATAGGTAAGATCCGCATGTCCGGGTCTGTAAACATCCTTTATATCATCATAATCACCGGAATGCTGGTCTGAATTATATATGATCACGGATATGGGAGTTCCGGTGGTTTTACCTTCAAACACTCCGGATAAGATCCGGGGAGTATCAGATTCCTTTCTTGAAGTTGCAACTGACGGATTACCGGGTTTTCTTCTGTCAAGATATGGGATCATATCCTCCTCTGAAAGCAAAACTCCCGCAGGGCAGCCGTCTATCACACATCCCAGCGCCTCACCGTGGGATTCCCCCCATGTAGTTATCCTGAATATTCTTCCGAATGATGAACCTGCCATTTAGATCCTTTCTGAAAAAAACGTATAGCTTAAGCCTTCATTCCCGTCTTAAGATCATGCCTTAAAAGAGCGTAAGTCTTTTCTTCCCCGTATTTGGCAAGATAAGAAAGATATCTCTTCAGCTTTTTCTTTGTAAGCGGATGCATGGGCACAACTTCTATGCCGCTGTTAAAATATCTTAAAGCCGAAGCATTCGTATATTTTTTTCCTTCATATACTTTGGATGCGGCTATCCTGTCAATAACCATCTCTGCCAGATACTTATCCGGCATGTCCACGGGTATGAGTATATCCTCGCCGTTTTTAGCACCCTTTGTGTTGTAATCTATCCAGTATTCGTAATGATGCTTATTGCGTCCTTTGTGGTGAAGCCAGGCAGATGAGTATCCCCGCTCTTCTCTTTCGGCATTGTTGGGGCTTCTCGTTCCCTGATAATATCTGACACCAACCAAAAACTCAGTGGGTGAATATTTTGAAAGATCATGGGTAAGTCCCTGATAGTAAAGTCCTATCTTAAAACAACCTTCGCAAACAAGCATCCTGTGATGTGTAACAGTATAAAAATGTCTGATAAATCTGTAGATAAAAGGAGTTTTCATTTAAAAACCTTCGATTGTCTTACTTTTTCCGCAGGTGCCTTACAGGTTTCAAAAATTACAACGCATCTTCCCGGAATATCCCTTTCAAGAGGGTCATTTGTCCGTCCTTTGTCGCTCTTTTCATCAGAAAAAGATGAAGCAGGTGATGGGGGAATGGGCGCATCCGAAGGATCGCTTCCGGTTATCATTTTACCGATGCTTTCCTGCATGGCAGGATCCGTAGAAAGGATCGTCTTCCATTCGTATCCTTTCGGAGGCTTGGGAAGAGCAAGCTTTGTATTCTCCCATCCAAGGTTATAAGCACAGTACAGAAGGGATCTTGCATTGTTTTCACAAAACATTATTCCGAAGGACCTTGAATAATATTCCGCCGATACTCTCCATGCAGTCTCAGAATGATAACTTATCTCGGGATATCCGC
>CAMPAP010000017.1 GCA_946631935.1 uncultured Lachnospiraceae bacterium
CCTATGGCGCGGTTATTACTAAAGCAATCCATGAAAAGCATATCTACAAGGAGTACATCGGTGTTGATGCCTGTGCGGCAAACCTTATGAGACCTGCGATCTACGGCGCATATCACCACATAACAGTTCTTGGAAAAGAGAATTCTCCCGCAGATCATAAATATGATGTCACCGGTTCTCTTTGTGAAAACTGTGATAAATTTGCAAAGGACAGAATGCTTCCTGAGATAGAAATGGGAGATTATCTGTTTATTCATGATGCCGGAGCTCACGGTTATTCCATGGGATACAACTATAACGGAAGATTAAGATCCGCTGAAGTCCTTCTTAAAGCTGACGGCAGTTTTGAAAAGATAAGACGTGCCGAGACTCCCATGGACTATTTTGCCACATTTGATGAGTTCCCTGTTTACGACAAGCTTAAGGAAGCAGCTAAATGAGATATCCGCGTTTTTTACAAAATGGAGGAACCATAGGTTTCCCTGCTCCTTCCTTCGGATGCAGCATCGAACCGTATTATTCTCTTTTTGATGCGGCGCTGAAGCGTTTTGGAGAAATGGGATATAAGGTCTGTCCCGGCCCCAATGCCAGGAGTTTTGAAGGCGTTGGCATCAGCAGTACACCCGAAAAGTGTGCAAAAGAGCTGGTTGATATGTATGTTTCTAAGAAAAACGATGTTCTTATTGCATGCGGTGGCGGAGAGCTGATGTGTGAAACCATTTCACATACGGATATCGATGCCCTTAAAAATGCCGATCCCAAGTGGATAATGGGATATTCAGACATTACAAACATTAATATCCCACTGCTTACCCTTTGCGATGTGGCTTCCATATACGGGCCCTGTGCTCCGACATTCGGTGAAAGAATCCTTCATGACAGTATTACCTCGGCTTTTGATATTCTTTGCGGTAAGACTGACAGTGTTCATTCATATGATCTTCATGAAAAATACCCATATAATGAGGGATCTTTACCTGATGAAAATGAACCCGATCCCCTTAAGCCCATGGAAGTTACCGAAAAGTCTCTTAAATCAGTTTATGACGGTAAAACTCTTTATGCTCCCGGGGAATATAATGGTTCACTGGGCTTTAGCGGCAGGCTTATCGGGGGCTGTATGGACTGTATAGAGGTGCTTCTTGGAACTCCTTATGAGGATATTTCGGGATTTATTAAAAAGTATTCAGGCGACGGTATCATCTGGTGTCTTGAAGCCTGTGACCTTGGAGTATTTTCCATAAGGCGAACCATGTGGCATTTTGAACAGGCAGGCTGGTTTAAAAAGGGCATTATCAAAGGGTTTATCATTGGAAGATCAAGGGTGGGAGAGCCCATGTTTAATCTTGATAATATAAATGCATTTATGCCTTATATTGAAAAACTGGGAGTTCCTGCCGTGCTTGATGCCGATCTTGGACATGTTTCCCCTTCTATGCCGATTGTTTTCGGCAGTATCGGTCATGTTAATGTCACAGACAATGATATCTGTCTAAAAATGGAATTTGCCTAAATCGGTTGTTTATGTTATATTGACTAAGTTGCTTTTTCAAAAGAGCGGTAAAAAGTCGGTGTGTCGAAATTGGTAGACGAAGCAGACTCAAAATCTGCCATGGGCAACTACGTGAGGGTTCGAGTCCCTCCACCGGCACTTAAAAACGGTTCCTTATGGAGCCGTTTTTTTTGTGTTATTTTCATGAGATATGTAGTAAAATAAACTATGTGTGGACTTGTGGGTGCGGACTATGATCTTCGTCCGTATTTATCGACATTACACAAAACCGGAGGCCCTTTGAACTGTAAGGAATTTGAAAGTTATATACCGGCATTTATTGATAAAAAACTGGATTATAAGACCATGGAGGAATTCAGGTCTCATTATGAATCCTGCCCTGAATGCCGCGAGGAGCTATCCATTCAGTTTCTGGTTACCGTTGGCGTATGGCATCTTGATAATGATGATGACAGCGCCTTCGATTTTGAGGATGAATTAAGGAGAAGACTTGATGTTAATGACAGGCTCATTGTCAGACACAGGATCTTCCATGATTCCCAGAGATACCTTATCACCATAGGCTGTATACTTCTCGGTCTTTTGCTTATCTGGCATCTTGGCTGAATCAGAAAAAACGGATTTGAGGTTTTAAAGTTGGCTGAAAAACTTGTTCTTATTGACGGTCACAGTATCATAAACAGGGCTTTTTACGGAGTGCCCGATCTTACCAATGCTTCCGGACTTCATACCGGCGCGGTATATGGTTTTTTAAATATCTTTTTTAAGCTTATAGATGAAGAAAAGCCTGATTATGTTGTTGTTGCTTTTGACGAGCATGCAAAGACTTTCAGGCATAAGATATTTGAACAGTACAAGGGTACCAGAAAACCCATGCCGGAAGAGTTAAAGCAGCAGGTTCCTGTTTTGAGGGATGTCTTATCTGCCATGGATGTTGTTACGGTTTCGAAAGAAGGACTTGAAGCGGACGACATTCTCGGAACCCTGGCAAAAAAAAGCGCATCTGAGGGAATGAAGGTCATACTTGTTTCGGGTGACAGGGATCTGCTTCAGATCGCCGATGAGTCCATAACCGTCAGGATACCAAGGACCAAGCAGGGTAAGACCACATATGATGATTTCAATCCTTTGCGCGTTAAGGAAGAATATGGCGTGACTCCTGCCGGTTTTATTGAACTCAAAGCCCTTATGGGAGATACCGCGGATAACATTCCCGGTGTTCCCAAGGTCGGTGAAAAGACTGCACGTGCTTTGATGGAAACTTACGGATCCATTGAAGGCATATATGAACATTTGGATGAGATAAAGGGTAACTCTGTCAGGGAGTCTATCAGGGAAAACAAAGACCTTGCAGATCTTTCCCTTAAGCTTGCCACGATCATTACGGATGCGGATGTTGAGCTTGATAAAAATAACGCATCAGCTCGTGACTTTTATACACCTAAAGCATATGAGCTTATAAGGGAACTGGGACTTAAATCTTTTTATTCAAGATTTGATGATTCGGCAAAAGCTTCTGTTTCTTCGCAAAACGATTTGGAAAAACTTCCTGTAGAAGAGACAG
>CAMPAP010000018.1 GCA_946631935.1 uncultured Lachnospiraceae bacterium
CACCCGAAGCCATGCCATCCGAAGATGCGTCATCCGAAGACGCGTCATCTGAAGACACGTCATCTGAAGACATGTCATCTGAAGACACGTCATCTGAAGGCGCGTCATCTGAAGACACATCATCTGAAGACACATCATCTGAAGTCGCATTGCCGGAAGCATCCGCCTCAGATTCGTCATCCGGAATATTTTCGTCAGATATTCCTTCAACTGCAGTGTCTTCATCAAGTATCTCTTCAGCAGGGGAATCTTCTTTAGGAGCATCAGCGATCACTTCATCAGATGCTTCATCAGATACTTCCTCGCCTGAATTTACGCTCTTAAGCTCTGCCTGATCATTCAGGTTCACATTCTTTTTCCTGTTTTTCTTATGCTTGCCCAAAACAAAAACTCCTTAAAGCTTACATTTTTGTTTCTACGAAAATATCGTAAATAGCTCTTATTGCAGTCTCAAAATCCGCTCCGGCAACACCGATGATGATATTGATCTCGGATGAGCCCTGGTCGATCATCTTGACGTTTACATGGGCATGGGCAAGTGCGGAGAATATCCTTCCCGCCGTACCTCTTGTGGACTTCATTCCGCGGCCCACAACAGCAATAAGCGCAAGATCGGATTCAATATCTATGGTATCGGGATTAGTCAGCTTACGGATCGCGGATACTACGCTCTGCTCCTTGTCCCTGAACTCGTCCTGATGTACGAAAACCGTCATGGTATCGATTCCGGAAGGAAGATGTTCAAAGGAAATATCATTTTCTTCGAAGGCCTGGAGAACTCTTCTTCCGAAACCGATCTCGGAGTTCATCATATCCTTATCCACGTTTACTGCGCAGAAGCCTTTCTTTCCGGCTATACCTGTAATGACATATTTTGATTTCTTGGATGTGGTACCTACGATCCATGTTCCGTCATCCTTGGGATCATTGGTATTCTTGATATTTATGGGGATCCCTTCCTGTCTTACAGGGAAGATAGAATCCTCATGAAGGACTCCGGCTCCCATATATGCAAGTTCTCTGAGCTCTCTGTAGGTTATGGTCTCGATCTTTGCGGGATTCTTAATGATCCTGGGATCTGCGATCATGAATCCGGACACGTCAGTCCAGTTTTCATATACGTCAGCATGGATGGAACGGGCAACGATGGAACCTGTGATATCCGAACCGCCTCTTGAGAAGGTCTTGATGGTGCCGTCGGAATATGCTCCGTAAAAACCGGGAATAACGGCCCTTTCGATCTTTGCAAGTTTTTTTGCAAGGTTCTTATATGTCTTTTCCGCATCGTAGTTTTCTGTCTTTCTGTCAAATACGATGCAGGTTGCGGGATCGATGAATTCATAACCCAGATAGCAGGCCATAATGCGTCCGTTAAGATACTCACCTCTTGATGCTGCATAATCGCTGTCAGCACCGGACTTGAGGTTTTTAACAATGGTATCGAATTCTTTGGACAGATCAAGATCAAGGGAAAGTCCTTTTATGATCTCATCATATCTTGCGCGAAGATCCTTGAGTACAGATGCAAAAGTCCTTTCATCAGATACCGCACTGTGAAGGTTATAAAGCATATCGGTAACTTTGGTATCTCTTGAATTTCTTTTGCCGGGAGCGGAAGGAACAACATATCTTCTGTCCTTGTCCGCTCTTATGATGTCTCCTGCCTTTTTGAACTGCTCGGCTGATGCAAGTGAACTTCCGCCGAATTTTACAACCTTTGTCATTTTTTCATAATCTCCATTTTATCATTCGTATATTCTGATACCGCTTAATACAGCGTCTCCGTACTTTTCGCAAAGCGCATCGAATTCTGAACCGGACATTTTTCCGGTGATAAATGATGCATTGCCGTCAAGGGCTTCTGCTCCGCAGGAAGATGCGATATCTTCGGCGGATCCTTTTTTGCATCTGACCATATATCTGAATTTCACGCTGGATGAGGATTCCCTTACGGGAGTTTCGTCCCATCCCTTATACATGCATGAAGAACCTTTTCTTGCGGCATCTATGACATCTGCGACAACAGCGCTGGCAGTAGCAAGCTTTCCTGCTCCTTTGCCGTAATACATGGTCTCATCAAGCATATTGCCAGTTACAAATATCGCATTAAAAACATCGCTTACTCCCGCAAGAGGGTGATCCTTCCTTACGAGGAAGGGAGCTACCATGGTTGAAATGCTGTCATCATCTCCTCTTGTGGCAATCCCAAGAAGCTTTATGGTATATCCGGAGGAAAGTGCATTTGCCATATCATCTGCGGAAACCGCCGTAATGCCTGTTGTATCCACTTTATCGGAGTCCACAAAATGGCCGGACATGATATCTGCAAGGATCGAGATCTTTCTTGCGGTGTCATGTCCCTCAATGTCGGCTGTGGGATCCTGCTCCGCATATCCGAGCTCCTGCGCGGTCTTTAAAGTCTCATCAAATCCGGCAGATTCTTTTTCCATCTTGGAAAGAATGAAATTGGTGGTACCGTTAAGTATTCCGGCGATCTGGGTGATCCTCTCTGCGGTAAGAGCCGTGGTGAGTGTTCTGATCACAGGGATACCGCCTCCCACACTGGCCTCAAAAAGATATGAACATCCGTTGTCACGCGCGATCTTCATAAGCTCAGCTCCGTGCTTTGCCACAAGTTCCTTGTTGGAAGTACATACGCTCTTTCCTTTTTCAAGAGCAGCTTTGGTGAACTTGTACGCAGCTCCCACGCCGCCCATGGTCTCGCAGACTATGGACACTTCAGGATCGTTCATTATGACATCCACGTCATGAACTACTTTTGATTCATTAGGATCACCGGGAAAATCTCGAAGATCAAGTATGTACTTAACCTGCATTTCATCTCCGGAATTTGCGGATACTATGGAATTATTGTGGTCGATAACGTACACAACACCGCTTCCTACGGTTCCGTATCCCAGTACAGCTACATATTTCATGTCTTTCTCCAGTCTTTTGATACTATTTGCGCTCCGGCGGATCATCAATTCACGCCCGGATCTGTGTCAAACGTTAAGCGGATATTTATCTGTAAGTTCCTTAACGATTGCTCTTGCCTTATCAACGCCTGCTTCCTTCTCTTTGACGATCAGGCTGATAGCCTCTGCAAGCTTATCCATATCATCCGTATTGAGTCCTCTTGATGTTACTGCAGGTGTTCCGAGACGGATACCGCTTGTAACATTGGGCTTCTGGGGATCGTTAGGTATGGTGTTCTTGTTGGCTGTGATATGCGCCTGATCAAGAAGTGCCTCAATATCCTTACCGGTCTCATTAAAAGGCGTGAGATCAAGGAGCATAAGATGGTTGTCAGTTCCTCCCGATACGATCTTAAGACCTCTTGAGATAAGTCCCTTTGCAAGAGCCTGGGCATTATCGACTATTCCCTGCTGGTAAACCTTGAAGGAAGGATCCAGGGCTTCCTTGAAGCAAACTGCCTTGGCTGCGATAACATGCATTAAAGGTCCCCCCTGGATTCCGGGGAAAACCGCCTTGTTGAGTTTGTGTTCCTTGGCAAATTCCGCACTTGAGAGGATCATTCCGCCTCTGGGTCCGCGAAGGGTCTTATGGGTAGTGGTGGTTACCACATCCGCATAGGGAATAGGGCTGGGATGAAGTCCTGCGGCAACAAGTCCGGCGATATGAGCCATATCAACCATGAGGAATGCTCCAACTTCATCGGCGATCTGTCTGAAACGCTTAAAGTCAATGGTGCGGGCATATGCCGAAGCACCTGCGATGATCATTTTGGGACTGCACTCTTTTGCAAGTGACTCAAGTTTATCGTAATCGATGAATCCCTCATCGTTGACACCATAGGGAACTATCTTGAAATATGTGCCGGAAATATTGGCAGGTGATCCGTGGGTAAGGTGTCCGCCGTGATCCAGGTTCATTCCCATGATGGTATCACCGGGCTGAAGAAGTGCGAACTGAACGGCAAGATTGGCCTGTGCTCCCGAATGAGGCTGTACATTTGCATATGTGCACCCGTAAAGTTCCATGGCTCTGTTCCTTGCAAGTTCCTCTACAACGTCAACGCACTCGCATCCGCCATAGTAACGCTTTCCGGGATAACCTTCGGCATACTTGTTGGTAAGAGGGCTGCCCATTGCTGCCATTACTGCCTTGCTTACCCAGTTCTCCGATGCAATGAGCTCGAGATGGGAATTCTGTCTGTTGCTCTCATCCACTATGGCCTGTGCAACTTCGGGGTCAACGTTTTTTACTTCGTCCAATGAATACATAAAAAATCCTCCTGAGTTATTTTGTCTTAGGTCTGCTCTAAAAACGAGTCGATAAACTTTTCCAAAGATCTGTATTTTTCCAGCATTTCACCGTGGGCAGAGTTTATGAATTCTTCATTTCCCATGCTGCCGGCTTTTTCAAGTTCCGCACACAGATTCGACAGTCCGCCTGCTCCGATCTGTCTTGCCGCATTTTTAAGTCCGTGGACCTCGATGGTATAATCATCCCATTTTCTCTCCCTGTAGAGCATCTCAAGCCTTACGCTCTTTTCGGGAATAGTCCTGTGGAACTCTGCCAGCACGGCTTTAAAGAGCTTCTCGCTTCCAAGAAGTCTGAGAGCTTCATCCAAATCAAGCAAAGACTCTGCTTTTCCGCTGCCGGAAACCGGTCCAGCAGGCGTCCCTCTCTGGTCCTTTGCTGCAGAGGGCTTTGAAGCACCCTGACTTTTTACTATCTTTTCCGGAGGAAGCCACTGCTTTACCTTGCTGATAAGGACTCTGAGTTCGATGGGCTTTGCCACAAAATCATTCATACCCTCCGCAAGAAACATCTCCCTGACTCCGCCGACCGCATTTGCCGTCAGTGCAACGATCGGCACATTCTTATAGTCGGGATACATGCGTCTTATTATCCTTGTGGTCTCGACGCCATCCATTTCAGGCATCATGTGGTCCATAAGTATCAGATCGAAATGCGTCTCTTCTATCCTGCGTATTGCCTCTTTTCCGCTGAGAGCTGTCGTGGTCTTCATCCTGAGAGGCTCAAGAAGTCCCTCGGCGACGGTGAGGTTGACAGAGTTGTCGTCAACGATGAGCACATTAGCTTCAGGCGCTGTAAAGAGTATCTCGTCTTCCTTATCGGCAGGACCCGTTACGATAACCTTGCGGTGATTGAGTATCATAGCCATGTTCATGGCAGACAAAGGCTTTTTGACCACCAGAAGGTTAGGAAGATCGGCATCAACTTTACTGAAAAATCCGGCAACCACAACAGCGGTTACCGACTGATGCGTTCTGAAAAATTCCTTCAGACTTTCGGTGAACAGTTCCTGCTCTATGAAAACAAACAGCTTTCTGGATGTATCCCTCTTCTGAAGAGTCTCACATGCAGCGGAAAGGTCCGCATCAAGTGCAAGATTGACAACCGAAACTCCCAGCTTTGCGGCATCCCAGGCAAATCCGTCGGAAAGATAATTGTTCTGGAAAAGTCCGATAGCCACTGCTCCAGAAGGATTATCAACCTTCATGCTGGGCGAATCGTCAATAACTTTCTGGGGGAGCTTAAATGAAAATACCGACCCCTTGCCGTACTCAGACTCAACATGTATGGTGCCGTCCATGAGGTTTAGCAGTCTCTTTGATATGGCAAGCCCAAGTCCCGTTCCCTCAACATTTCTGTTCCTGGTTGAATCAAGCTGGCTGAAGGATTCGAAGATCTTTACGATATTCTCCGGCTTTATGCCTATTCCGGTATCTTCAACGGAGACACTGAGCATTATGTCTTCATCACTGAGTCTTGTAAAATCAATAACAAATCTCACCTGCCCGGAATGTGTGAACTTCACCGCATTGTTCGCAAGATTGATAAGTATCTGTCTGATCCTGAGATTATCCCCGTAGAGAAGATGCGGTATATCCACATTCATGTTCAGGACCAGTTCTATATCCT
Organism: uncultured Lachnospiraceae bacterium; assembly: GCA_946631935.1. GTDB lineage: Bacteria > Bacillota > Clostridia > Lachnospirales > Lachnospiraceae > AC2028. The sequence goes on from CAMPAP010000018.1 coordinate 5,917, forward strand.
TGTCGATCAGTCTCGTCATGATGATGTTGGCAACATCATTGAAAAGAGACATTGGTTCATATTCGACGGGATTGATATCCATCTTTCCAGACTCGATCTTGGAAAAATCAAGGATATCATTGATTATGGTCAAAAGCGCCCTGCCGGATGATTTTATCTGATTGATGTAGTTCCTTGCATTATCGGGGATATCCTCCCTGAGAGCCATCTCCGCCATTCCTATAACGGCGTTCATGGGAGTTCTGATCTCATGGCTCATATTGGCAAGAAAGTCGGATTTCATCCGGGATGCATGCTGCATTTCAAGATTGGCCTGATCTGCAATGTATTTGCTGTATGCCATCTCGGAAAGCACCTTACCGAGCTTTTTCATGACCTCAGCGGCATTATCAAGCTTTTCCTGGGAAACGAGATTCACCTCACAGATAGCTTTATAGTATTCATCGGGATCTGCGCCGATCTTTGCGGCATGTGCCCTGCATTTTTCCTCGTCAGGCTTTTCCAAAAGAACCTGTCCGCCGGTAAGGCATCCCACTGTCTCCCCGTTTACCGTGATAGGGGTTAAAAAACCCAAAAGGCCGGCATGACAACGGCACCATCCGCTGTCTGAAAGATTCATTGCATTCTTCTTTACAGAATATTCACAGAGCTGTTTACCCAGGGGACATTTTTTGTTAAGCTCCGAGCAGAAACGGCAGAAATTCGTTTCGTCCGTAACCCTGCTTCCGTCCGCATCGGTAATGTGAGCAGCCATTCCCGTCATCTGGGCAAAGGCCTCCTGCATGGTCTGCAATATGTTTTTGTCGATAAGATCAGTAAGCCTTAGATCAGATAACATTAAAACTGCTCTCCTGAAAAACCGCCGTCTTAAAACAAAAAACTGTAGACAATCCGGGCAATGACAATTCACTTTTTAACAACAAAAATGTGACTATGCCGGATAAATTTTACCCAAGCATAATCACATGATATTTTACTATTTTTTGCCCTGTTCTTCAAGTATTCGGAAGGCTCCGGGCATATTTTTTTGTCAGTTTTGGGGCGTGGGTTACATAATCTCGAAAACCCGGATTTACCAGCACAAAACCTCGTTTCCGTCTTCGGTGATCAGCACCATTATCTCCCACTGGGCACTGGGCATTTTATCCTTGGTGGAAACCTCCCAGCCGTTCTCCTCATCGGTCACTATCTCCACCTTTCCCATATTGACCATGGGCTCTATGGTAAAGATCATTCCCGGAACAAGCAGCATCTCCGTTCCCTTTTTGGAATGGTATCCTACCCAGGGATCTTCGTGGAACTGAAGTCCGACTCCGTGACCGCCTATCTCTCTTACAACGGTATATCCGTTATCATAGCAGTAATCATGTACGGCCTGTCCGACGTCACCTAAAAATCCCCAGGGTTTTGCATATTTAAGGCCTTCGTAGCATGCTTCTTTTGTGACCTTTACAAGTCTCTGTTTTTCCTCAGACACATCCCCTATCATGAACATTCTGGATGAATCGGAGAAAAAACCGTTAAGAATTGTGGAGCAGTCAACATTTACGATATCCCCGCTCTTAAGGATGACATTATCCGAAGGAAAGCCGTGACATACCTGCTCATTTACGGAAGCGCATACGGAATAGGGATAACCCTCGTAGTTAAGAGGTGCAGGGACAGCTCCGGCTTCAATGCTCATATCATAAACGATCTTGTCGATCTTTGATGTGGCCATGCCCTCGCATATCTCTTTTTCGATCCTGTCGAGTATCGCTATATTGATCTTGCAGGATTCCTTTATCTTTTCGATCTGTTCCGGTGTCTTTATGATGCTGTGGTCCGGAACTATCCTTCCCATCAGTGCAGCTTTTTTGATCCTGTCGTCAAATGCCGCATGACATACCTTGTATTTTTTTCCGCTTCCGCACCAGCATGCGTCGTTCCTGCTTAAGTGTTTTACCACTTCTTCGGAATGCTTCGCCATTTCCGGGCAGAGGTCATATTTTGAATTACCGCTTTTGTTAGCCATTTCCTTCTCCTTTGCAAAAAACGTAGCTATTATAGCACACACTTGAAAAATCGGCACGGTTAAACTATAGTTTTAAATATGTATTACGGAAACATAAAAAAAGCAGATGTTGCTGACGGGCCCGGTGTCAGGGTCTCTCTTTTTGTCAGCGGATGCAGGCATCACTGCGAAGGATGCTTCAATCCAGATACCTGGAATTTTAATTACGGGCAGGTCTATACTTCGGAGACGGAAGATGAGCTTCTTTCAGCCGTAGCGCCTCCCTATATCTCCGGATTTACCTTTCTGGGCGGGGAACCAATGGAACCCGAAAACCGTCCCTATGTCTATTCACTGGCAAAAAAGATCAAGGAAAGATTCCCCAAAAAGACCATCTGGCTCTACAGCGGATACACCTTTGAAACAGATATCCTTAAGTGGGCAGAAACTGACGAAGTGGTCAAAAACATGCTTCCGCTTCTTGATGTGATCGTTGACGGTGAATTCCACATAAAAGAAAAAAGCCTGCAGCTGAAATTCCGCGGAAGCGCTAACCAGAGGCTCATAGATGTCAAAAAATCCCTGGCAGAAGGAAACACGGTTCTGTGTGACGAAGATCATCTAAGATAAAGATCCTGAGTATGGCACAGACAGTTTTTCTCAGCCTTCGAATGTAAAAAAACGCCGCCCATAAGGCGGCATTTTCAGTTTCAGAATAATCCGAACTTGTTTAGTTTTTCCAAAGCGGATGAAACATCTTCCATGGTCTGGTTGATCTTATCAACATCAAGTCCCTCAAGCTTTTCCACAAGTTCGTCTATATCAAGGTCTCCCAGAGTCTCATTAATGGCTTCAAGGTCAAGTGAATCTATGGTTTCTTTTATCCCCTGCAGATCAAGATCGTTCAGCCTGGAAGAAAGATCGGTCCAGTCCACCGCATTTATGGCCTCTTTAGCTGTATGAATATCTTCGGCAAGCTGCGGAAGATCTACTTTTTTAAGCTCCTTTGCAACGTCCGCTGCAGCATCAAATTCACTTTTGTATTCGTTAAATGCCGCATACATTCTGACTCCTCCCAGTATCACAACAAGAAGAAGTATTATGATCACTATGCTCAGGGTCTGGTTCAATCTTATAGATGCCTGCAGTTTTTTATAATCTTTATCCATTTTTTCCTCCATGTTGAAAAACGATCCGACAGAAAAAATTATCCGGTCATGCAAAACATCCGGCCAAATAAATACCTGTCAAATAAAACATCATGTCACGTAAATGCAGCCGCCTAACACCCAAGGCAGCTTGCGCAGATCACAAGATTGATGCATGTATTGCAACAGCTTGTGGCATCCGCATTTCCGTAACCGTAAGCGCTTCTCCTGTCATCATACCATCCGCTGTATGCAGCCGATCCGGAACCTGCATTTCTGGTAAGAGGTCCCTTGGTAAGATAATCATAAAGAACCGAATACTCGGAATTTGAAGGTTCCATTGAAGCTGCGGCCCTTGCATGATAGATCGCCTGGGTCTTTTGACCGGTCCTTGTATAAACGATGGCACTGTAGTAATACCATTTGGCATTTCTGGAATCGGGATTGATATTATCCAGAATGTTGCGGGCTTCCTTCAGATATCCGTTTGCTATGAAGTTCGCAGCAGCTTCAAGATGAACCGCGGTATCTCCGTAGCTTGAGGAATTGTCACGGTTATATCCCTGATAATACCCGCCTGAACTGTATCCTTCATAGGTTGAAGACGAGCTTTGCCCTGATCCCGAAGTCCTGCCGGTGCTTCCCGGACCACGGTAGGATGCCCTCCTGTAATTACCCGGGTTCACCTTTCCGTCTATTATGTCCTCATAGGCCTGCTGGACCATCTTAAACTTCTCTTCCGCCTCATCCTTTTCCCTTTGGGACTTATTCATGTTGGAATCGGGGTGGTACTTGCGGCTCAGCTGTCTGTATGCTTTTTTTATCTCTTCCTCGGATGCGGTGGGAGCAACACCGAGAACTTTATAAGGGTCGTTCATCCCTGACTCTCTTTCTCTGAAGAAGTGCTGTCATCCGTGGTTTTGTTTGCAGGCTTCCTGTTTCCGGATGCGATGTTAAATCTTATCCAGATGCCTGAATACAGTACGTTTCTTAATATTGACACATTTTCAATAAGAGGCATTTTCTCAAATGCAATGCATGCTTCCTGAAGATGTGCGGTGATCATATCCCTGGCAAGGCCTTCAAGATCATCCCTGTCCTTAATATCGGAAAAAGGATTGTAGTGGCCTTTTTTTACATCTTTTTCTATATCGATATATGCATCCATCAGGTATATGGCGCGGCCGAGTTCATCGCCGAAGGTGCGGAGATATTTTTCCCATTCGTCTTTTTTATAAGCATAGACTTCGGCCATGCATTTTCCGAAAAGTTCTGCCATGCCCTCCGGATCCGGGATATTCTTTTTTTCGATCTCATCCATATCGGAAAGAGCCTTCTTTATGACCTCTGCTTTAGCCTCATAGGCCTTTCCTGTTTTTCCGGTTTTTGATCTTAAAAGATCCGCAAGCAGCTTTGCAGATATCCTTTTTTCATCATTCCAGTCATCACGGCATTTATACATGGCCATAAGTATGTTCATGTCCGCTGCATATTCCGTAACATCACTCACCCTGATAACATGCTTAACCCCCGGATGGACCCCGCATCTCCTGCCCCTTATGTCTTCCTTTGCATCATAAAGGTCACTTAAAAGGGCGCTTAAAAAAGCTCCGTCATATGACAGGGTAAATTCACCGATAAGACCGTATTTTTTCTTTAAGACGGTGCACAGACCACAGTAGTATGAATGGTAGAGATCATACTCCTTGAATTTCATTTCAGGTTTGTTTACAGTGGTGAATCCGAACATGTTAAATACCAGTGAGCAATTGAAATAATGCGAGTGATGCTTGCATCAAAAAGCATTATTTCAATTAGCGAACGCCAAAAACACGAACAAGTAGCAAAATTCATGAATATGCATTTTAGCGGATTGTGAGTTTTTTAGGATTGCGGGAGTTGCGAAGCAACAAAGCAATCCGTATTTACTAAGTAAAAAACGGGCCCAAATATACATGGGCCCGTCCGTGAACCTTATATCATTTTACGAAAAAACTCAGTTCTGTGCAACATCCTTCATGGAGAAACTGATACGTCCCATCTTGTCCTTGCCGAGGCACTTAACGGTAACCATATCGCCAAGAGTGAG
>CAMPAP010000019.1 GCA_946631935.1 uncultured Lachnospiraceae bacterium
CAGGGATGTAAGAAGATTTGCAGAGGGCACTGCCAAGATGCAGAGCGGTCTTATCATTACCATGGCGGATATGGTTGAAAGCAGGGACTCAGATACAGGTGCCCATGTACAGAAGACGGCAGCCTATGTAAAAATCATTCTTGACGGACTTGAAAGAAAAGGATATTACTCTGAAAAACTGGCGCCCAAGTTCAAGTCTGATGCTGTCATGAGTGCACCTCTTCACGATGTTGGTAAGATCAATATCCCCGATGCTGTCCTCAATAAGCCGGGTAAGCTTACTGACGAAGAATACGAGATCATGAAGACACATACAACGGCGGGAAAGAAGATTCTTGAGAATGCCATAAGCACTGTCCGGGGCGAGAACTATCTGAAGGAAGCAAGGAACATGGCTGCCTATCACCATGAGAGATGGGACGGCAAGGGTTATCCCGAAGGACTTCACGGAGAGGTCATTCCTCTTTCTGCCAGGATAATGGCTGTTGCGGATGTTTTCGATGCCCTTACATCACCCCGTGTATATAAACCGGCTTTTCCTCTTGAGAAGGCTCTGGAAATCCTTACTGACGGCGCCGGAAAAGCTTTTGATCCTAAGGTTGTTGAAGTATTCATGGATTCACTTCCCGAGGTCAAAGCCGTATTAAAGAAATACAATCAGAATCTGTGACGGAGTATCATTTGATGAATAAGAATCTGAAAAAAATAATAGCATCAACTCTTCTTGCCCTGCTGTGTCTTGCGATTCCTGCGCAGACGCATGCGGCTTCGGAAACCGGTAAAGAAGATCCGGCAATACCTGATCTTCATGGCAAAGCAGGGGGCGGATATGCGGCTTCCGGCCAGATAGAAGGGGCCGGTTACAGCACGGTTTTATATGATGCCACAAACGGTCTTCCCACTTCCGATTCAAACTTCGTTCTCGGAGCAAGCGACGGTTATGTTTGGGTAGGAGGATACAGCGGTGTATTCCGTTATAACGGAACTGTTTTTGAAAAGCTCGATCCTTCGGAAGGAATGGCAAATGCCCGCGGTCTTTTTGAAGACAGCAAAGGCAGGATATGGGTCGGGACCAATGATGACGGTATAGTGATAACTGACGGGAGTAAGTATACCCGTTATACATATAAGGACGGTCTGCCTTCTTCGTCCATAAGAGTGTTTGCGGAAGACTCTGAGGGCTGTGTTTATGTGGGGACCACAGCGGGATTGTGCTATGTTAACACACGCTCGGATCTTGTGGTTATAGATGACTCCGTATTAAATCATCAGACCATCACACATCTTTCATCGGATGCTTCCGGAACCGTTTACGGTCTTACGAAGGACGGAAACATTTTTTCCGTAAAGGATCATAAGATCGATAAAATGCTGGATTCGGATGATATAGGCATTGATAAGATCACATCCATACTTGCTGACAAAGATGACACCGGGAAGGTTTACATCGGCACAGACAGCGGGATCTTATGGTATGGAGATTTCGGAGCAGGGTCTTTATCATTAAAAAAGATCCCTGCAGAAGGCATGGGCAAGATAAGATGGATCAGCAACGACTGCGGTCGCATCTGGCTTGCAAGCTCCGACTCTGCAGGCTACGTTGACGAAAACGGCAAATTCCATTTTCTCGATAATATCCCTCTTGGAAATTCCATCGAGATGATGACGTCTGATTATCAGGGAAATATGTGGTTTACTTCCTCCACCCAGGGAGTCATGAAGGTGGTCACAAATAATTTCCGTGATATCACTTTTGTTGCCGGGATCCCGAATGAAGTGGTGAATTCCACATGTCTTTACGGGGATATTCTCTATATCGGTACGGATAACGGACTCTTTGCCGTGGATAAGGATATTAACAGGGTAGAAAATGAGCTCACGGATTACATCGATACCACAAGAGTACGCTGTATCAAAAAAGATGATTCGGGTAATCTCTGGGTAAGTACCTACAAGGATAACAAGGGACTTATCTGCCTTACCAAAACTGGTGAGATAAAAGCATTTACCACCGAAAACGGAATGCCCGGAAATGAAGTAAGATGCGCGGTTTCTGCAAGTGACGGACGTATCATTGCCGGTACCAATTCCGGACTTGCAGTCATAAAGGACGGTAAGGTCATTCAGACAAATACTGTTTCTGATGTCATCACCAATCCGGTATTTCTTACGGTTGCAGAAGGCCTTGACGGCGAGATCTATGCAGGCAGTGACGGAGACGGTATCTATGTCATCAGGGGAAATGAAGTGAGTCATCTCGGAAGGGATGACGGTCTTGCAAGTGATGTGGTTTTGAGGATCATAACCGACAAAGAGCGGGGAGTGGTCTGGATCATTACGTCCAATGCCATTGAATATTTAAAGGACGGAGTCATTACAAGGATCACTTCCTTCCCGTACAACAATAATTACGACATGTATTTTGACGACAACGGAAAAGCATGGGTTATTTCTTCCTACGGACTTTATATGGTGGATGTGGATTCCATGATCGCGGATGAGGTGACAGATTACAGGCTTTTCACCATATCAAGCGGACTTCCCACCACCCCCACCGCAAATTCATATTCGGAACTTGATGAGGAAGGCAATCTGTATTTTTCCGGAAGGACAGGTGTCGGCATGGTCAATATCGATCATCTGTTTGATTCCGCTCCTGAAGTGAAGATATACATAGGGTCCGTTCTTTTTATGAATGACGAGATACTTCCCGATGATAAAGGTCTTTATACCATTCCCTCGGGAGTAGGGCGTATACAGATAAGCCCCGATATCCTTGATTATTCCATGACAGATCCTTATGTGCATATGTATCTTGACGGTGCGGGTGATGACGGAATAACAGTCAGCAGGAGCAAGCTTACGGAACTTGAGTATACCGGTCTGAAATACGGTAATTACAATCTGCATATCGATATTCTTGATAATGAGACAGGAGAGATACTCCAGCAGGAAGTTTTCCAGATAAGGAAGATGCCAAGACTTCTCGAACTTCTCATTGTAAGGATTTTCATTGTGGCACTTCTTATCCTTGCGGCGGGACTTTTTGTATGGCGGCTTATGCACAATACCATCATCAGAAAGCAGTATGTGCAGATAAGGGCGGCCAGGGATGAAGCGGAGAGAGCAAGCAGTGCCAAGACCAGGTTTCTTGCCAATATGAGCCATGAGATAAGAACTCCCATCAATACCATCATGGGAATGGATGAGATGCTCTTAAGAGAAGATGCCACGGACGTTCCCAAGCCATATTTTATGTCGGTTGTTAACTATGCACTGGACATTAAAAATGCATCTGAGTCGCTTCTCGGTCTTGTAAATGATCTTCTTGATATGTCGAAGGTCGAATCGGGAAAGATGCATCTTGTGGAAACCGAATATGATACCGCCGATGTTCTCAGACAGATCATTTCCATGATAAGAGTAAGGAGCACGGAGAAGGATCTTTATTTTGATCTTGAGATAGATGAGATGCTTCCAAGAAGGCTCTATGGAGATTATGGCAAGATCAAACAGATAGTCCTTAACCTTCTTACCAACGCCGTAAAATACACGGATGTGGGAGGCTTTACGCTTGTTGTACAGCTTACGAAGGTTGAGGGTGATATGTGCAGCATCATGATCACCGTCAGGGATACCGGCATTGGTGTTAAACCCGAAGACCTTGATAAGCTTTTCACTGCGTATGAAAGACTTGATGAAGAGAAGAATGCAGGCATTCAGGGAACGGGACTGGGCCTTGATATTTCAAGAAGATTTGCACAGCTCCTTGGCGGAAAGCTTTGGTGCGAGAGTACCTATGGCAAGGGATCCGAATTCTTCCTTACATTCCCCCAGAAGATAGTGGAAGGAAGCGGTATCGGTCCATTTAAAGAAGAGACTGAAATCGCCAAGGGACCTTATGTTCCCGAGTTCATCGCGCCCGATGCAGACATTCTGGTTGTTGATGATAATCCCATGAACCTTAATGTCATAAAGGGACTTTTAAAATCCACACAGATGTTTGTCACAACGGCATCAAGCGGTGAGGAATGCCTTGAAAAGCTTAAGAGCAGCAGATTCAATGTTGTTCTTCTTGACCATATGATGCCCGGTATGGACGGTGTTGAGACTGTTACCGAGATAAGAAAGACGGACAAGGATCTTCCTGTTTATGCACTTACGGCAAATACGGCGTCCGGAGAGGAATTCTATCTTTCCCACGGATTCACGGGTTATCTTACAAAGCCCATTGATTCAAAGCTTCTTGAAAAGACCATCATGCGACACCTTCCGGAAGAGATGATGATGAAAGCTACTGCCGAAAATGCAGTAAAAGATCTTGATGATATCCCCGAAGATCTTTCATGGATCAGGGATACCGAAGGCATTAATGCAGATGAGGGTATTAAAAACTCAGGCGGAATATCTCCGTTTATATACTCTCTTGAGATGTTTTATTCCACAATTGACAGTAACAGCGCTGTTATTGAAAAAGCATTTAACGAGCAGGATATAAGACTCTACACCATTAAGGTCCATGCCCTTAAAAGTTCTGCAAGGATCATCGGCGCCAAGGAGCTTTCAACTCTTGCGGAGAGTCTTGAAAATGCAGGTAATAAAAATGATGTGGGATTTATCGCAGTTGAAAATCCTGCACTTCTTGATATGTACAGGTCATTTAAGGGAAGGCTTCAGCGCATAAAGAGTGACAGCGACAAATCCGGAAAAGAAGCGATCCCTGATGCTGAGCTTAAGGAAGCCTATGAAGCTTTGTATGAAGTAATTCCGCAGATGGATTTTGATGCCGTAAGCATGATCCTTGATCAGCTTGATGACTATAAACTTCCTGATAAAGATGCTGAAAACATGAAAAAGATCAGGGAACTTCTTAAAGTATTTGACTGGACCATGCTGGAGCAACTTATAAACAGGATCAAATCCGAGGGCTTAACAAATGCATGAAGAAAAGACTAATCTTATGATAATCGGCGCCAAGGAGACATTCATTATCCGTGTCCTTCTCAAGAAGTGTAAGGAAGCGGGAATAGGCTGTGAATTTGTCCCCTGGAATGTAAATGACATAAATGCCTCCTGGAAGAAGGGGCAGGTCATATGCATTTACATGGATGAAGCTGTAAGGCCCGACAGATCGGTACTCATTTATCTGCAGGATAAGCTTTCCGATGAGGACAGTTTTATCATTCCCGTGGGAGAGGTCAAGGATATCGGTTTTATCTGCGACAACGTAAACAGTAATCTTATCGGCAGGACTTTTAAAAGACCTGTGGATAATGATGAATTTGTTGAATACGTAAAAGGCCTTCTTGAAAAAGTAGTAAACGGAGAGATGAAAAAAAGCATCCTGGTGGTTGATGATGATGCTTCATTTCTCGGTCTTGTAAGAGAGTGGCTTAAGGATGATTACAAAGTCTCAATGGTAAGCTCCGGACTTCAGGCCATAAAATTTCTCGGGAAAAACAAAGCGGATCTGATACTTCTCGATCACGAAATGCCTGTAACCAGCGGCCCGCAGGTCCTTGAGATGTTAAGGAGCGATCCTGAGACAAGTTCCATACCCGTAATGTTTCTTACAGGCAAGGGTGACAAGGAAAGTGTCATGCAGGTCCTTTCCCTTAAGCCCGAAGGCTATTTCCTTAAGAATATAAAACGAGAGGAACTTCTTGAAAAACTCAGGGAATATTTTGTTCTGCATAAATAAATACGTTTGTGCGAGGTTTTGATATGTACGAATTTTTGGTTGCCCATCAGCTTGATATACTTCTGGTGCTTTCAGGTATCTGCGGAATGAATGCGGTATTTGTCTGCATTTCTAAATTCCTGACTGTAAAAAGAAAGACAGCCCTTATCATGTTCGAGCTTTCGACCATGGTACTTCTTTTGTCTGACAGACTGACGCAGATCTATTCAGGAGACACTTCCCCTTTAGGCTTTAAGATGATGAGGACAGGAGAATTCCTTGTTTATTTCCTTACGATCTTTATTCTGTTTTCCATCAATCTTTATCTTGAGGATATCCTTAAGCATGAAGGTGAAGTGACAGAGCCGCTTATAAGATTTAAGTCTGTGAACGCTCTGGTAGTGCTGGGTGCATTTCTTGTCATCCTTTCACAATTCACCGGCTATTATTATTTCATAGATGAAATGAATGAATTTCAGAGAGGCGCGAACTTTAACGCCGGATTCATAATTCCTTCAATCATCAATTTTCTTCAGATGACAGTCATTCTCCAGTACTATAAGAGAATAAGCACCGGCATCAGGGTATCGCTCCTTCTGTTTACTTTTGTTCCTTTTTTAGTATCCCTGTGTCAGATTTATTTTTCGGATGTATCCCTTACAATAATCGCATTTGCAATTGTGGCAATCGTTGTATATCTCCTCAGTCTCGTAGATCTTAACAACTCCGTTGAAAAAGAAAACCGCATGAGAGTTGAGAAGATCAGGGGCAGGGAAGAGAGTGCCAACAGGATGTTTGAAGAGCTTTCTCTTAGCATCACAAGGGCTCTCGATGAAAGAGACCTTTACACAAACGGCCACTCGGAAAGAGTTGCAAAGTATTCCGAAATGATCGCAGAAAGACTCGGAGAAAATGAATCCGAGTGCAGAAAGATATACTGTGCAGCGCTTCTTCATGATGCGGGAAAGATAGGTATTAAAGAAGATCTTCTCGAAAAATACGATGATATGACAGATGAAGAAAAAAGCGAGTTTCAAAAGCATACGATCCTTGGGGCTGAGATCTTATCCGGCATAGAAGATGCACCCTTCCTTGCAGAGGGTGCCCTTTATCATCATGAAAACTACGACGGTTCCGGATATCCTTACGGATTAAGAGGTGAACATATACCTTTGGTTGCACGTATCATCGCCGTTGCGGATGCCTATGATCATCTTACTTCATCCAATTATTTTCGAGATGCGCTTCCGCAGTCCATCGTAAGAGAAGAAGTGATAGAAGGTTCCGGCATTAAATTTGATCCCGCCATCGCTGACATCCTTGTATCCATGATTGATTCCGATCCCGAGTACCGTCTTCAGGAAAAAGGGGATATGGTTTCTTCCGAGATGGACAAGGAGATCACATGCACCACATATAAATCGTCATTTACCAAGGGAATTCCCATTACAGGTTCTGTTACCAGGCTTTCTCTTAAATGCAGGGCCGGCAGACATGAAGACGGTAATTTCTGCATGCCTTCCCTTATTTTGTTTGATTCCCTTGACGGAAGAGTACATGAGAATAAAAGAGCCATCAGTGTCTATAAATATCTTGAATACGGTGAGATATGGTTTGACGGACATTTTATCTCCACCAATGCAAGAAAGATCAAGCTCCTTGATGATAACGCAGATGATGAAAAAGCAGAAGTGCTTAAAGGGGAAAAGGATGCTTTATTTGAGATCCTTATGTCAAGATATAAGGATCATGTAAAGATAGTGATTTCAGGAGACGGCTTAAAGCATGAATTTGTTGCGGCTCTTCCCGACAGTTCAAGATATGCATATCTTTCTCTTACAGGTGAGAACTGTCATATAAGTGACATTGCCGTTGAGGAAAACACAGCTCCCGTAGCTGAGGGCGACATAGAGAGGATATCCGATGAGATAAGCTTTATCGACCGTATTGAAAGCGACATGCCCAATATTCAGATCGATGAAAATATGTCTGCTTTTTCAAAAGCAAGCCTGCTCAAGAACGGTACAAGGATCATTTTCTTTACAAAGTCCCTTCCCACTGCCGATCTTGTATGGCATTGTCCCTATCTTGTGATCTTCAGTTCCGAAGACGGTAAAGTATTCGGCAAAGACTACAGGGAATACGCCCTCATAAAGATAAACGGAGAGGCCACAGGGGACAAAGAAAATGCCGACAATATCCTTACCATGAAGAGAGAAGATAATTTCGTGGGATGGGAAAAGTGGAAACAGCTTAACAGAGAGGGATTTGAAGTAAAGATCTATTTCCGTAAAAAAGGAAACCGGATCACGACCATTACTGAAAATCTCGGAGTTTATATCAGTAATGTCACCGTCATTAAGGAAATGCCTTCAAAGGTTTACGTGGCAATAACCGGTGACCAGTGCGCCATAACCGATATCAGGGTAATGTAAAAGGTATTGCATGAAGATCGGAAGAATACTTTTTAATGTTTTGTTTTCTGCCCTGCTTTTTGTGATCGTTTCAGGTTGCGGAAAAGCAGGTGAAGATCCATCCGGCAGGGGAAATAACGTAAAAGCTGCCGATAAAGCCTGCGGGATAGCGATGGATACGGTATTTGACGTGACCGTATACGGCGGAGGGCCTTTATCTTCGGATATCCTTGAAGCCGGAAACGAGCTTGACAGTAAGGTGCTTTCAAGATTTACGGATTCGCTTCTTGCTTCATATGACGGATCTTCGGATTCACAGGCAGAGATCTTTGGCCGGAATGTAGGTCTTGGACAGATCATCGAAAAATGTGACAAGATAAGTCTTGATTCCGGCGGCGCTTTTGACATAAGACTTGGCATGCTGTCAGATCTTTGGAATATCGACTCTGCGGCTAAAGATGAATCGGGTTTTTCTTTTCCTTCTGCAGAGAGTGTAATTGCAGCATCAGGCGACAGATCTGTATATGATCTTGGAAGCGTGGGTAAAGGGGTTTTTCTTGATCTTGCTCATGGGATACTTTCGGAAAGTGAAGCTTCCTGCGCTGTCGTAAGCGCAGGTGGAAGCGTTCTTACATACGGTGAGAAACCGGACGGCTCACATTTTAAAGTAGCGATCAAATCTCCTTTTAAGGGAAGTGAAGATATATACGGTCTTATAGATCTTACAGGGACGCATTATATCTCCACATCCGGAATATATGAAAGGTATACTGAATATAACGGAGTTTTGTACCATCATATCCTGGATCCCGAAACGGGTTATCCTGCCTGGACTCCGGAAGATATCGCAGCTAAAAGCAAAAAGTACGAAGGCCCATTTCCCGTAAGCGTAACGGTCATTGCGGGAAGCGGCCTTGAATCGGATGCACTTTCAACAGCATGCTTCGTCCTGGGCGCATCCGAAGGAATGGAACTTGCCGAAAAATATGATGCGGAAGTAATATATATATTCGATGACGGAACATGCATTTATTCTGATGGTTTAAAAAAGACTGATGGAACCGCGGTTATCTTCAGCCTGCGGGGATGAACCTGTGCACTGCAATTTTCGGTATGCAGGAATAATCCGCCTCAAACTAAACTTAAAAAGGATATCAAAAAAAGATAATAAGGAATTGATATGACAGAAGAGATCTTAAAAAAAATATATGATGCAACGCCCCCCGATGAGGAGCTTGATGACATTGCCGATTTTTTCAAAGTGTTCGGAGATAATACAAGACTGAAGATACTCATTGCACTGCTTCAGAGCGAGCTGTGCGTGCAGGATATAGCCGACGCTCTTTCCATGACACAGTCTGCCATATCCCATCAGCTTAAGGGACTTAAGGCGCAGGACCTTGTAAAGACAAGGCGTGAAGGAAAGACGATCTTTTATTCCCTTGCAGACAGCCATATCTCAACCATACTGTCCACGGGAATCGATCATATAGAAGAATAATATGTTACGGCCCGGTGATGCAGATGAATTGTGACAGATAAAAAAGAGGAGTAATATCACTCCTCTTTATTTTTTGATTCGTTTTCTGCTTTGATATTTTCAAGGGCTGCATCAGATGCCGCCGTTACCGGTTCTATGGAAGTGCTGCCCGGGTAGGTGTGGTAGAGAGCTTCCTCATTCCAGAAATCCTTGAAGTACACATATCCGCCTGTCATTGAGATGGAATTGTAATTACCGTTTGAAAGCACTGTGACATTGCCACCGTTTTGATCCATAAACGCAAGATGGGCGTTGTCCCCGAAGGTCTGGTAATAGATATATCCGCCGAATACATTAAAGCTTTCTATCTTTTCGTTTGAAAGGATCTCAATTGACTGGTCGGCAAAAGAATAGCGCCTGAGCTGATATCCGTCTCCCGGAGCCATATAGTATATATAATCTCCGTATAATACGGGATTCCATACATTGTCCTCGATGACTGTTGATGTCCGGCCTGTCTGAATGTTGTATGCCATCAGATTTCTGCTGGTGTCGGTATCTGCGTAGTATATGGTGTTGCCTCTTGCACATGCGGGATTGATGGAAAGTTTTGCAAGTATCTCATCCTCTTTTCCACCCGCGATGCTCATTCTGAAAAAATAAGGTGCGTCGTGAGTTGCATCGGCAGTTCCTTCGGCATAGATGTAATTGTCTATGACCTGAGCCCTGACAACAACATTTCTTGTGAGGGTATAACCCTTGCTGCCGTCAAGATGGCATCTTATGAATGATGCGGGAACCCTGACGCCTCCAAGGCCGGTTGCCCCTGAACTTCCCGACTGAAAATAGTACAGATAATCGCCGGCTGCGCAGATACTTGATGCAACGGATGTTGAAATCTTTTTGCAGTCGGATTCGTCAATGTTCATGCTGTAGAGAGCGCCACCGTCATAGGGATTTGAAAAATATATCCTTCCGTCGTGTTCGCAGACGATGCCTCCGTTGTTGATATTTCCGGAGTGGGCTCCGATGGTCCCCGGGGGGTTATCTGATACCTTTTCGCCTCTCTGGGAAAATACGGTGATTATGACAAGTATGATCACGGCGATGACCATTCCGATTATCGCTATTATCATACTCTTTTTGTTTGTGGTATTCTTTTTAGCCATTTTTTCACCTGCCCGGATTGATAAAGATCTGATGCAGTTAATTTGATTTTACTACTTTGATTTTAGTATTAATTTTTCTTTATATCAAGGCGTTAAAATAAGTATCTGTGCCCATATGCATCATTGTAAAACGGCCCGAAAAATAGTAAAATATATGGGTTAAAATATGAATTTTTCCGGAGAAAGAAATGGATCTTGATGAGATAAGAAGTAAGCTTGATGACTGCGATGCGAAAATGCTTGAACTTTTTGTAAAGAGGATGGAACTCGTTGATAAAGTGGCAGATTCCAAGATCGCATCCGGCAAGGCTGTACTTGATAAGCAAAGAGAAAACGAGAAGCTTGCAAAGGTTGCCTCCATGGTAGAAGGAGATATCAATGAAGAAGGGGCAAGAGAGCTTTTCAGTCTCCTTATGAGCATGAGCCGTAAGCTTCAGTACAGAAAGCTTACGGAAAAGGGAAGACATATCAATGTTTCCTTTATTCCCACCGGTGATATCAGAAAGGGCGATCCCAGGGTTGTTTTCCAGGGAGATAAGGGTGCATATTCACAGATCGCCATGAGGGAATACTTCGGAGAGGGTGTTGATTCCATTAATGTTCCCACCTTCAGAGCTGCAATGACAGCCATTTCCGAGGGCAGCGCGGATTATGCTGTCCTTCCCATTGAAAATTCAACTGCGGGTATCGTAAGTGAGATCTATGACCTTCTTGCAGAGTATGAGAATTATATCGTTGCAGAGCAGGTCATCAGTATAGAGCATTGTCTGATGGGGGTAAAGGGCTCTTCCGTTTCGGATATCAAAACGGTCTTTTCACATCCCCAGTCCCTTATGCAGTCGGCAAGATTTCTTGAAAAATATGACTGGAAACAGATATCCATGCCCAATAACGCCTTTGCCGCAAAAAAGGTTTCCGATGAAGGCGACAGGACCCAGGCGGCCATCGCAAGTGCGCTGGCAGCTGAGGTCTACGGTCTGGATATACTTGAAAAGGGAGTCAATTCCGCAGAAAACAATTCAACGAGATTCATAATCGTATCCGGTCAGAAGATCTATATGGAAAATGCCGGTAAGATCAGTATATGCTTTGAGGTTCCTCACGAAAGCGGATCTTTATACAATTGTCTCGGACATTTTATTTTCAACGGGCTTAACATTTCCAAGATAGAATCAAGGCCCATCGAAGGCAGAAAATGGGAGTACAGATTCTTTTTGGACTTTGAAGGTAATCTTTCGGATCCTGCCGTTCGCTGTGCACTTACGGGACTGCGGGAGGAAGCAAGGTACCTGAGAGTACTTGGAAACTATTGATCATTTAACGGAGGCCATATGGTTCATACATTTGCTGCAATTGATGTCGGAAGCTTTGAGCTTACAATGAAGATATTCGAATACGGCGGCAAGAAACCCATGAAGGAGATCGACTGTATCGCTACGGGTCTTTCTCTGGGCGCCGACACCTATGCCACCGGAAAAGTCTCCAACGAAAAAGTTGACGAACTCTGCAAGGTCCTTAACCATTTTTCCGCTGTTATGAAATCCTACAAAGTGGAAGAGTACAGGGCTTACGGAACAAGCGCCATAAGAGAGACGGAAAATTCCGATATCCTTCTGGATCTTATCGAGACCAGGACAGGAATACATATCGAGACTCTTTCAAATTCGGAACAGCGTTTCCTTGACTATAAATCCATAGCGGGAGCAGGGGATGTTTTTTACAATGCGATAGCCGGCAGTGCCGCAATACTTGACATCGGCGGCGGAAGCATACAGATATCCCTTTTTGATGAGGATTCCCTTGTAAGCACTCAGAACCTTAAGCTGGGAGTTTTGAGGATAAGGGAGAGAGTTGAAAGCCTTGGAGCGGATCCTTACCGCATGAGACTTCTTGAAGAGGAACTCATAGAAGCCCAGCTTCTTACTTATAAAAAACTCTTCATCACAGGAAGCGTAAAAAACCTGATAGTGATGGATGATTATATTTCTTCCTGTATCGTTATGAGATCGACCGGAGGAAAGGGATGCCTTTCCAAAGCTGAATTTGAAAAGCTCCTTGACTCTGTTTCCACAAGAGGGACCTATGAAACCGCAAGGGCCTTCGGCGTCCCCGAAGAAAAGGTACCGCTCCTTAGAATATCCGGTCTTCTTGTAAAGAGTCTTTCAAGGATACTGAAGAGCGAGATGATATATGCACCGGGAGTTACTCTTTCTGACGGTATAGCTTATGAATTTGCCGAAGAGAAAAAGATCATAAAACGTGAACATGATTTTGAGAAGGATATCATTGCCTGCGCTCTTAACATAAGCAGGAGATATAACGGTTCAAGGTCAAGAGCAGAGACCTTAAGACAGATCTGCGGGACCATCTTCGATTCGGTCAGAAAAGCAGGAGGACTTACCAAAAGAGACAGGCTTTATCTTGATATCGCAACCATCCTTCACGACTGCGGAAAATATATCGCCATGACAGAAATTGGCGAGAGAAGCTATGACATTATAATGGCTACCGAGATCATAGGTCTTAACCACAGAGAAAGAGAAATAGTTGCAAACATCGTAAGATTCAATCATTCGGATTTTGTTTATCCCGGAGCTTACGGCGGGACGGCCGGTCTTCTGGATAAGAATTCATATATAACCATCGCAAAGCTTACCGCAATACTCAGAGTGGCCAATTCTCTTGACAGAAGCCATAAGCAGAAGATGAAAGAAATAAAAGCAACTGTTGACGGCAGGGAACTGATCCTTAAAGTCGATACGCCCCAGACATTTTTGTTAGAGGAAGCATTCTTCCCTGAAGCGGCGGATTTCTTCGAAGAGATCTATTCCATCAGACCCATCATAGTCAGAGCAGGCAGGAACTCGTAAACGCGCAGGTAAAAAATATGGCAGCAAAGAAAACAAAAGAAATCAATTACAGGGATCCGAAATATTACACAAACAGAGAGCTTTCCTGGATAGAATTCGACAGAAGGATCCTCCAGGAAGCAAGGGATAAAGCCACACCTCTTTTTGAGAGACTGAAATTTCTCGCCATTGTTTCATCGAATCTTGATGAATTTGTAATGGTCAGAGTCGGTTCCCTTGATGATATGAAGCAGGCAGGATATACAAAGCCCGACATTGCGGGACTTGAACCCTCCGAACAGCTTTCCCTTATCCTCGATAATCTTCATACCCTTGTGTATGACCAGTATAAGTCCCTCCGCACCGAGCTTTTGCCGGAGCTTAAAAAAAGCGGACTTGAACTTGTAAAAAGTCATGAGGATCTTACGGTCTCCGAGTGCAAATTCGTTGACGAATACTTCAGGACACTTGTTTATCCCGTTCTTACTCCCATGGCCGTGGATTCATCAAGGCCCTTCCCTCTTATCTTAAACAAATCTCTGAACATCGGAGCCATGGTCAGGAAAAAAGAGGGAGGAGGGGAGCTTGAATTTGCAACGGTCCAGGTGCCTTCAGTTCTTCCCAGGGTGATAATGCTGCCTTCCGGAGGAAGTGTAAAGCGCTTCATCCTTCTTGAAGAAGTGATAGAGCGGAATATGAAATCACTGTTTTTAAACTATGACATAGTCTGTGCCCATCCCTACAGGATAACCAGAAACGGCGATATGACCATAGATGAGGACGAGGCAGAGGATCTTTTAAAAGAGATCGAAAAATCCGTAAAGGCAAGAAAAAGAGGACGTGTCTTAAGACTTGAGATCGAAAACAAAGCAGATAAAAGGCTTATGTCCTTCCTTGAAAGAGCCCTGGATATAAACAGCTCCGAGATCTTTACGATAGACGGTCCCTTAGATCTTACGGTTTTGTTTAAGATCAGTTCCCTTCCCGGATATGACAGTCTCAGAAGCCCCGCATATGAACCTGCCTTAGTTCCCGAGCTTCCCAAGGGATGCGATATTTTTTCACAGATAAGAAAAGGGGACATCCTTATGATGCATCCCTACCAGTCATTTGAACCTGTTGTGGACTTTATAAGCAGTGCGGCTTCAGACCCGGATGTCCTTGCCATCAAACAGACTCTCTACAGAGTAAGCGGCAATTCCCCCATCATCTCTGCTCTTGCCCAGGCTGCTGATAACGGAAAGCAGGTGACCGTCCTTGTTGAGCTTAAGGCCCGTTTTGATGAAGAGCATAATATCGTATGGGCAAGAATGCTTGAAAAGGCCGGCTGTCACGTTATCTACGGTCTTGTTGGTCTCAAGACTCATTCAAAGATCACACTTGTGGTAAGACGCGAGAACGAAGGCATCAGAAGATATGTTCACTTAGGTACCGGAAACTATAACGATTCCACCGCAAGAATCTATACGGATATCGGACTTCTTACCTGCAAGGAGGAGATAGGTGAGGATGCCACCGCGGTATTTAATATGCTCAGCGGTTATTCCGAGCCCAAGGCCTGGAACAGCCTGATAGTCGCTCCTTTATGGCTAAAGGACAGATTCCTTTATCTGATAGGCAGGGAGATAAAGCATGTAAAAAACGGCAAGGGTGGAAGGATCGTTGCCAAGATGAATTCTTTATCAGACCCTGATATCATCGAAGCACTTTATAAAGCCTCATCTGCGGGAGTTAAGATCGAACTCATTGTCCGCGGTATATGCTGTCTTAAGACCGGAATAAAGGGCGTGAGTGAAAATATCTCCGTCAGATCCATCACCGGTAACTTCCTTGAGCATGCAAGGATATTCTGGTTTAAAAACGACGAGTCACCTGAGGTATACTGCGGAAGTGCCGACTGGATGCCAAGGAACTTAGACAGAAGAGTCGAGATCGTTTTCCCCGTAACCGATGAAACGCTTAAAGCAAAGCTCTGGCACGTTCTTGATCTTGAACTTCGGGATAACAGAAGAGCAAATACCCTTCTTCCCGGAGGCTGCAGTTACGTAAAGGAAGGTCTTCGTCAGAGAAAAGCCGTTGATTCCCAGCTGATACAGATGGAAGAAGCGGTGGCTTATGCCAAAAAAGCAGCAAAGAAGAAACCATCTGAAAGCAGAGTATTTGTGCCCAAGACAAAACCTGCCAAGTAGAAACGAAAAAAGTTATGCGTATAGTACTTGCCTCTGCATCTCCCAGAAGAAAGGAGCTGCTTGCAAATATAGGAATTAAATATGATGTCTGCGTAAGCGATGCGGATGAATCCTCTCTTGAAAAAGATCCCAGGAAGCTTGTTTCCATACTCTCGGAAAAAAAAGCACTTTCTGTCCTAAGGGGACTTGAGAGCGGAAAGTTTGACATAGGCGCGGATGCAGGCAAAGAGACCCTGTGCGTCATAGGCTGTGATACCCTTGTGTATCAGGAAAACGGCGCAGGGATACTGGGGAAGCCCCATTCCGAGGCTGAGGCTTTTGAGATGTTATCCTCTCTTCAGGGCGGATATCATGATGTTTTTTCAGGTGTTACCATTCTTGTCAGCGGCCTTAAAACTCCGGTAAAAAGAAGTTTTACGGAACAGACAAGAGTCCATTTTTCTCCCATGAGTGATGTGGAGATCGCTGATTATATCAAAACCGGGGAACCCATGGATAAGGCGGGAGCTTACGGTATTCAGGGGTACTGCTCGAGATATATCGAAGGAATAGAGGGAGATTATTTTAATGTTGTGGGGCTTCCCGTTTCACATCTTTACAGGGAATTAAGATCCCTTGGGGCTGTGTGACATGCAGATTTTTTTTGCTCCCATGGAAGGCATCACATCTGTTTCCCTGAGATCCCTTCACGCAAAGATCTTCGGAGGGTGTGACAAGTATTTTACCCCTTTTATCTCAACCAACGATTCCGTTAAATTAAACGGACGTGAAAAAGAAGATGTGGATCCTGATAATTCAAAGGGCTACACCCTCGTGCCCCAGATCATTTCAAACGATCCGGATCAGAGCCTGCTTTATATAAAGCTTTTAAAGGAAAGATATTCCTATGATGAGATAAATATCAACATGGGATGCCCGTCAGGAACTGTAACGGCAAAGAATAAGGGGTCGGGACTTATAAGGAATACGGATCTTCTTGACGAATATCTTGACGGACTGTTTGAAGGCGCTGAAAAGCTTGCAGGCGATGGCTTTGATCTTCCGGATATAACGGTCAAGACCCGGATAGGATACTATTCCGAAGATGAATATAAAAATATCCTGGATGTATTTCTGAGATATCCCGTAAAGCAGTTCATCATCCATCCAAGGACAAGGAATGAGTTCTACGGCGGATCCGTGCATATGGATGTTTTTTCGGCAATGTATGATGAGCTGAAAAAAAAGGGAGCTTTGGTCTGTTATAACGGCGATATAAAAACTGTCAGTGATCTTGAAGATATTGTGAAAAGGTTTCCGGATCTGGATGCTGTGATGACGGGGCGCGGTATTCTTACAGATCCTTCACTTGGAAGAAGGTTCAGGGGAGGCAGGGGCGTTACCAGGGAAGAGTATCTTGAATATATGGAATCTCTTCTTGATATATACAGCGGCAGGATCGGAAATGATAAATTCGTTCTTGCCAAAATGAAAGATCTCTGGAATTTTTCCGTAAATGCTTTTTGCGGCAACGAAAAAGGATATAAGGAAATGTGCAAGGCTGTATCTGTTGAAAGCTACAGAATATGCATGAGACAGTATATAAGAAATTCTGACTTAAGGGTTTAGTAAAGCACCGGAGGATGAATATGGAAATGTATGATGATGCGGTACTTGATGTTTTTTTAAGGGATCAGAAACGTCTTTTTGATGAAGAGGTTGCATCTGACAGGGAAGAAGCAAGACAGTTTCTTGAAGAGCTGATGGCTGTTGTTGTTTCAAGTGCTGAAGAAGTCCGTGAATATTTTGAAGAAGAGGGAGTTGACCTTGGCGAAGAAGAAGCCGGCAATATCCTTGATGCGGATGAAGTGTTTGAGATAGGCGACGGAAGATACCTGATCGTGGAAGGGTGATGGATTTGGACAGAAAGATCAGATGGTACAAACTGGATAATACCGCTCTTTTGTTCCCTTCCATAGCAGGGGAGAACATGACTAATGTCTACAGGATATCCGTGACATTGGCAGAAGAGATCGATAAGCAGCTGCTTCAGCAGGCTCTTGATATATTGGTTCCGAAGATGGAGGGCTTCAATGTAAGACTGAGAAAGGGACTGTTCTGGTACTATTTTGAAGAAAACGGGAAACCGGCGCCGAGAGTGGCGGAGGAGTCCGGTTTTCCCTGCAGATACATAAGAGCCAACAGAAACCATTCATATCTTTTCAGGGTCACTTACTACGGATGCAGGATAAATCTTGAGGTGTTCCATGTTCTTACAGACGGAATGGGAGGTATCAATTTCATCAGGGAGCTTGCATACCAGTACCTGAGACTTGCCCATCCCGAAAAGTTTACTTCCGAAGGTCTCAGTTCCGAGACATCCCTTAATAACGAAGACAGCTTCATGCGTAATTACAAAGCTGCAAAACCCAAGGGATTTGCGGCAAAGAAAGCATTTCTGGTAAAAAGCCAGCACTTTTCGGGCGGTGAGTTCGGTCTTATGCATCTTTCCATGTCTGTTGCCGAGCTTAAAAAGGTGACACATGAATACGGTATTTCCATAAACGAATACATGGTGGCGCTCACTGCCTACAGCATTTATCACGCATACTATAAAGGAAGGTCAAAGGGGCGCCCCATCAGGGTTGCGGTGCCTGTTAACTTAAGACCTTATTTTGATTCATATACAACAAGGAATTTCTTTGTGGTGATCTCAGCCGAGCTTTTTGACGAAGAAAAGGAGATGAGCTTTAAGGAGATAGCGGATAAGATCTCCGCATCTTTAAGATCCCAGATGAATAAAGAACATCTCGAGGATCTGTTCAGTTATTCCGTATCAAATCAGGTGAATCCTTTTCTTAAGGCATTTCCGCTGTTTTTGAAGAACATTGCAATCAGGATCGTTTACAATAAATCCGCCACTGCAAATACCACAACGGTTACAAATGTCGGAAATATAAAGATCGCGGATGAGTACCGTGAATATGTCAAAGGCTTTACCGCCAATATAGCAATGTCCATCGGTCAGTATATAAAGGGAACCATCTGTTCATACGGAGATGAATTTGTCTATACCTTCTCCACGGTTCTTGAAGATACCAGCATTGAAAGATATTTTGTAAAACAGCTGTCATCAGACGGAATTAAATGCAGCGTTACAACGAACGGAGTTTTTTATGGCTGAATGTAAAAAATGCGGTGTGATCATTAAAGACGACACACAGTTCTGCCCCTTTTGCAGATGCATACTCGAAGATGACGGGGAAAAAGGAAAAAATATTTATCCCGATGCGGAAAATGCCGCAAAAAAAGTAAAGTTTGTAAGAAGCATTGTGGCTTTTGCATCCGTATGCGCAATAGTGGGACTGTGCATAGCACTTTATACGGGAGCTGATATTTTCAACTGGTCCTTAGTCATTACTCTGATCCTTGTATATGTTAATGTCTCATTCTACATGCTGACCACCGGGCGTATCGGTTATATGTCAAAGACTTTGCTCCTTACGGTCATGGCTGTGGTTATCCTTATCGGAATAGATTATTACACCGGATACAACAGATGGTCATATGACTATACACTTCCTTCGGGTGTGATCATGCTCAATGTCATCTGTATCCTGCTTATGTTGATCAATAAAAGGAACTGGCAGTCATATATTAATCTGCAGATCTTTAATCTGCTGTGCAGCGTTATTCTTATGATCCTTACAAGATTTGGCGTTATCAGACAAAAAGTTCTTGTTATCATTGCAGTGTCGGTATCTGTCATTCTTTTTGCGGGGATGATAATATTCGGCGGAAGACGTGCTACGGATGAACTTAAGAGGAGGTTACATATCTGATGGCTGTTATCAGGATCCCCTGGATAAGAAAATTTGAGACCCAGTATCATGAAGTTACCGTACCGGATGATGATCCTACAGAAAATGTAGGAAGCGTTGAAAACTCCGAACCGGAGCAGCAGGATGTTTTTCTGGATACTGCGCCCGATGCCCATGAAGAAGTAAATGTATCGTCTGCGGGTCGTGTTCTTTCAAAGATGATCAATTATATATCGAATGAGTCCATGCTCGGAAAAAGTCTCAAGACCGGAGAACTTAGAAAGAGAATGTCAGAGCCTGCATGGACTGTGCCCGCTCCTTTTAACATGACTCATTTTGATATGGGAAGCTTTACCATGAAGCTTCTTTCATCAAAAGAAAACCCCGATACCTTGCATGTGATCCTCCAGCTTCACGGCGGCGGCTATATGGGTTCCATAAGAAATGCGTATTATGTTTTTGCCGGACTTTATAATGAGATAAGTCACGGTATGAGCGTTCTTTCCCCGGATTACAGGGTTGCACCCGAAAACCCGTATCCTGCAGCTTTAGAGGATGCTCTTCTCTCATACAACTGGCTTCTTGACAGAGGATACAAGCCTGAAAATATCGTTGTTGCAGGAGACAGTGCTGGAGGCGGACTGAGCCTTGCGCTTTGTATGTATTTAAGAGATCATTCCATGCCTCTTCCCGGCGGTATCATTGCAATGAGTCCGTGGACGGATCTTACGGCTTCGGGACCTTCTTATGATTTTAATTATGACAAGGATCCTTTATACGGAGGAAGCAGGGAAAGCCTGATATACATAAATGCATATCCGGGAGATCATGACAAAAAAGATCCTTACATTTCACCTGCATTCGGAAGCTTTGAAGATTTTCCGCCAATGCTCATCCAGGTGGGATCCCATGAGATGCTTCTTTCCGATTCTGAGACTGTTGCATCTAAAGCGCGGGATGCGGGAATAAAGGTGAGACTGACTGTCTATGAGGGGATGTTCCATGTTTTCCAGATGGCATATACCGCGATCCCTGAGTCAAAAAAAGCATGGGCTGAATGCGGACGCTTTTTGGATGTTTTATATCACGAAAGTTGAAGGAATCTGTAATTGTTGATATACTGAAAATGTAGCAGATATCACGGTCTCCTAAGTTGAGAAAAGTGAGGATGCGCCGCGCAGGCGGCAGAAAAGAGGTTCATATGAGATGCAGAAGAACTCCCGTAGAAGCTGATGTTTACAAGTATGAAGAAGGCAAAGGACTTGAGGACGGCTTCGAGCTTTTAAGTGATGTTATCACTAAAGAGTGGTTTGTTACTGCAAGCCTCATTCAGCTGACACGTGAGGACGGGTCCATCGTATGTCCTTACATTCGTCACAGAAGGGGAAGAACATTCATAGGTGAAGGAGATTACGTTATCATCGATTCGGACGGAACCAAGCATGTCTGCGGTGAAGACAAGATATTCCAGCGCTATGAAGAAGTGAAATGATTTGAAAAATCCTCTTCATATAATCACCAGGATAATCTATCATCTTTTTATTCTGTTTGTGCTCCTTTTGTGCACAAATTCTGTCTTTTTGCTTTCTTCGGGGGTATTCGATTCCGTCGTCATGATCGCATGCATCCTCATGTGTTTTTTCTTCTGGTTATGGCCCGATGTGTACGGAAAAGATATCCGTGAGGGAAGGGTAAGGCAGCTTTGGTTCGGAAATATCCAGCTTTCACTTTTTCTTGAAGCTCTTATCATTTCCATCGTTTATACATTTCTCGAGCTTTTCAGATTTCATATGGTAAATGACAAGGGGATTCCGATTTCACAATTAAGTGACGGCTTTGTCATAACCGCTTCATTGAAAAGGATATTTGCGCATATTGTTGTAGCCTGCGTATTTTTATCCATTACTTTCTGGATCGGTATCATACGTGTATATCTTACAAGTATCCAGCTTGGCATAAAGCACCGTATCATCGGTATTTTATTCGGGCTGATATTTCCGTTAAATCTCATTGTACTTTTTATGATCCTTAACATCACTCACAAAGAGGTCATGTTTGAAAACGGCAAGGCCCTGCTTAACGAGGAAAGAAGGCAGCAGCAGATATGTGCAACAAAATATCCCGTACTGCTCCTTCACGGGGTGTTTTTCAGGGATATTAAGTACCTTGATTACTGGGGCAGGATACCGAAGGAGCTTATGACTAACGGCTGCAGGATATTCTACGGAGAGCAGCAGTCGGCTGCACCTGTTACCGAAACCGGCAAAGAGGTTGCAAGAAAGATAGAAGAGATAGTGAAGGTGACCGGCGCACAGAAAGTCAATATCATCGCCCATTCAAAGGGAGGGCTTGATGCAAGATGTGCAATGAGCGACCCTGAGATCGCAAGGCACGTTGCTTCTCTTACCACCATTAACACTCCCCACAGAGGATGTGATTTTGCGGATTATCTTTTGACAAAGATCCCGGAGAAGATACAAAAGACCGTTGCAGGGGGCTACAATTCAGCTCTTCGAAAGGTTGGCGATTACAATCCTGATTTTATCGGAGCATGCAGGGATCTTACCGCAAGCGCATGCAGAGAATTCAATGAGCGTATAAAGGATCCTCAGGGTGTGTATATACAAAGCTACGGATCTGTCTTAAAGAAAGCCCGTGGCGGAAGGTTTCCCCTTAATATGACATATCATTATGTGGGGATATTTGACGGTAAAAATGACGGACTTGTAGCCACCGATTCTTTTCCGTGGGGTAAGGAGTTCCACATGGTCGAAGCCCCCGGAATGCGCGGTATATCTCACGGAGACATGATAGATCTTAACCGTGAAAACATCCCGGGATTCGATGTCAGGGAATTTTACGTACAGCTTGTTGCAGATCTGAAGAAAAAGGGTTTTTGATATGACGGGTGATCTTAAGTTTCATATTGAATTAAAGGGAGGAGTTGATCTTGGCAGGATCGAAAGGTCCGGTCAGTGTTTCAGATGGATACCCGATGGTGAATCCTACAAGATCCCCGCTTTCGGAATGCTTGTTAAGGCAAGCCCCGCAAAGAAAGGGACAGATATTGAAGTATTGTCCCGTCTGAAAAAGGGCATAACGGAAGATCATGTAAAAAAGCTGTGGAGTACATATTTTGATGCGGAGCTTGATTATTCCGGGATAAGGAGCATGCCTGATAAAAACGATGCATTCCTGATCAAAGCTGCAATAAACGGAGACGGCATCAGGATAATATGCCAGGATCCTTTTGAAACTCTTATCACATTTATAATCTCACAAAGAAAAAGCATTCCGGCCATAAAGACCAGCGTTGAAAGGATATGTTCATCCGTGGGACGCAGGATCCCGGGAACGGATGTATTTGATTTTCCCACTCCCCGGGAACTGTCTTCTTTATCTTTCGATGAACTTCTTTCCTGCGGTCTCGGATACAGGGCTTCATATATAAGCTCCGCTGCTGAGGCTTTTGACCGCCGCGACATGGATGCGGAGTCTCTTTCTTCAATGGACGATGAAAGCCTGCTTCAGACCCTTATGACCTTAAAAGGTGTCGGTGTAAAGGTCGCAAACTGCACGGCGCTTTTCGGATTTCACAGACTCGATCTGTTCCCGATAGATGTCTGGATACAGCGTGCTCTGGACAAGTATTATGGCGGCACATTTCCTCTTGAAAAATACCACCCCTACAACGGAATAATGCAGCAGTACATATTTGCTTACAGAAATGAGCTTTTATAAGATTTGCATAAAAAATCACTTAAAATGTCTACGTTATTTATTCAAGTTGTTTTGATATAATTACAGGAGTGGGGCGTTTTTCGGAAATGACCTTACAATCATCAAAGACAGCAGAAAGGATGAAAAAATGGCTAAAGCTAAGAAAAGAAATGTCATCGTAGGACAGTCAGGCGGACCTACCGCCGCAATCAATTCCTCCCTTGCAGGAGTTTTCCGTACCGCTAAGGACAGAGGATACGCAAAAGTATACGGAATGATCCATGGTATCCAGGGCTTTATGGAGGGAAGATATGTTGACCTCTCAGAGCCCATCCAGACAGGACTTGATGCGGAACTTCTGAAGAGAACTCCTTCGGCTTA
>CAMPAP010000020.1 GCA_946631935.1 uncultured Lachnospiraceae bacterium
AGAAGACCTTATAAGATCCTTTATATATACATACTCTCCCGTAGTATGCACATTTTCCATTCCGCAGGAATAAACTATCGTTTTTATTCCGGCTTCATTCAGTCTGTTTGCATCGCTTCCACCGTAGGTATTTATGTACTCTGTTTCAATCCCTAAGTGTGAACATGCTTTGTCGAATCTTTTTACGACTTCATCACTTTTTTTAACGGTGTATGATCTGATGTGTTCCACTGTCCTGTAAACAAGTTTTGCTTTTATCTTTGAGCAGCACTCATCAAAGATCTCCTTTATTTCTTCCGACTTATCCAGTGCTTTTTTATGATCAAGGCTTCTGATCTCTCCGGTTATCTTCACAAGATCGGGTACTATGTTTCTAGCACTTCCCCCTTCTACGGTTCCGACATTTACCGTTGTATATCCGTCAACCCGGCCGGTTTTAATATTCGATATGGCATCGGCTGCTGCCTTGATGGCATTAATCCCTTCTTCCGGTGCAAATCCCGCATGTGCGGATCTACCCTTTATCACCGCTTCAAAGGATAGTATCGTGGGGGCGCTTATGGCTGCAGTTCCTGCTGATCCCGTAAGATCCAGCACATATCCTTTTTTTGCTTTTATCAGGTCATATTTCAAAAAGCGCGATCCTTCGCAAAAAGGTTCTTCGGATACCGTAAAAAGAATTTCTATATCCGGATGAGAGAGTTTTTTTTCTTTGATGACAGATAATGCCTCGATTATGGAAACAAGTCCCGATATATCGTCCGCTCCCAGTACCGTATCAGAAACTGACTTGATAAAGCCGTCTTCCGTTATCACAGCTTCTTTGTCTTTCCCGGGAACCACCGTGTCCATATGAGCCGAAAAAAGTATCGGATCTCCGGGAAGATCTCCTTTTAAGAACGCATAGATATTCGGATGTGAGTCCGGATGATTCTTTAAAAACTCTTTCCTTGTCGTGCTTTTTGTATTGACCAAAAGTCCGAGGCTCTTAAGTTTCCAGACAAGATACTCTCCGATTTCCTTTTCCGAAAAGGATTCACTGTCAAATGACACGAGTTTCATAAATTGTTTTATGATCCTTTTTTCGTTTACCATCCCATACCTCTGATATTCTTCATTATCATCTGAACCTGACTGAGTTTTATTTGAATCTGATTATATTGATTAGCATTAGCAGTGAAAATTACGGATAATTTATTGTGTGTGATAAGATTTGCTTATATGGATAAAGCCGGACCGGCATGCGGATATTTGATACCTGTATTTGATACTTTTAATTGAAACCCGGATTTGACGCTTGTATTTGACACAGGCATAAAAAAAGGAACATCTCCCGCCGGACGGAAAATGTTCCTTTTATATTATTCTTTTTAAATTATCCTTTTAAAGATCATTTAGGATCTGAGACTGTAAGCGATCATATGGGGGATACGCCAATAGTCATTTCTTCAAGCACGTCGAGAAGTACTTTTACGGTATCAAGTGACGTGAATGTCGTAATTCTGTGCTCGCTCGCACATTTTCTTATTGCGACACCGTCCTCGTAATGCACTCCCGAAAGGATGGCTCTTGTATTTACAACATAACTTACATAACCGGCACTGATAGAATCAAGTATCTCCGTGCTTCCTTCGCTGAGCTTATGACGGAGCCTGCATCTTATGCCGTGCTCTTTGAAATAGAGTGCCGTCATGGTAGTGGCTTCAATATTAAATCCCATATCATAGAAACGTCTTGCAAGAGGAAGGGCCTCCTGCTTGTCTTCATCAGCAAGAGTAAATGTTACCGTACCGTAATTCTGAAGCTTTATTCCGGAAGCTACCAAAGCCTTGTACATGGCCCTGTGGAGTTTCTTATCATAGCCTATAGCTTCACCTGTTGATTTCATCTCGGGGGACAGATATGCATCCATTCCCGTAAGCTTTGAGAATGAAAAAACAGGAGCTTTGACATACCACTTTTCACGGCGGGGAGGATTCATATCCGTGATCCCCTGATCCGCAAGAGATATACCGAGACTAACCTTTGTTGCAATATCAGGAAGTGCATAGCCCGTTGCCTTTGAAAGGAAGGGAACAGTCCTGGAGGATCTTGGATTTACTTCTATTATAAATACATCATCATTTTTATCGCAGATGAACTGGATATTGAAAAGACCTCTTATGCCGATGCCGAGTCCAAGCCTTTTTGTGTAATCCCTTATGGTATCTTTAACCTTGTCGGGAACACTGAATGTCGGATATACGCTGATGGAGTCACCGGAATGGATTCCTGTTCTTTCCACAAGTTCCATGATACCCGGGATGAACACATCCTTTCCGTCACATATCGCATCCACCTCAAGTTCCTTGCCGCTGATATAACGGTCCACAAGTACCGGTCTGTCCTCATCGATCTCCACAGCAGTCTGAAGATACTGCCTTAAGTCCTTTTCCTTGGATACTATCTGCATTGCTCTTCCGCCGAGAACGAAGCTGGGTCTTACAAGAACCGGATAACCGATGGATTCTGCAGCCTTAACACCGTCTTCAATGCTTGTTACCGCAAGTCCTTTGGGCTCGGGTATTTTAAGATCTTCAAGAAGTTTTTCAAAGCTGTCCCTGTTTTCCGCTTTATCTATCGCTTCACAGTCGGTTCCAATAAGTTTTACTCCGCGCTTACTCAGAGGCTCCGCAAGATTGACAGCCGTCTGTCCTCCCAGTGTCGCTATGACACCTTCAGGTTTTTCCATCTCTATTATGTTCATTACATCTTCGACGCACAGGGGCTCAAAATACAGCTTGTCCGAAGTCGTATAATCGGTTGAAACAGTCTCAGGATTGTTGTTTATGACTATGGCCTCGTATCCGCATTCCTTTATGGTACGTACTGCGTGCACAGTCGAATAGTCAAATTCAACACCCTGGCCTATCCTGATGGGGCCTGCCCCTAAAACGATGATCTTCTTCTTATCAAGAACGATGGCTTCGTTTTCCCCTTCATATGTGGAGTAAAAATAAGGAACATAGCTTTCAAACTCGGAAGCACATGTATCGATCATCTTGTAGACCGGGAAAATCCTGTTTTCTTTCCTTATCCTGAAGATCTCATCTTCGGAAACATCCCATAAAAGAGCGATCTCGGCATCGGAGAATCCCATCTTCTTTGCATCCCTTACAAAGGAGACATCACCTTTATGCTGACTTAAGATTCTTTCCTCTTCAATGATATTTACTATCTTATCAAGGAAAAATCTGTCTATTGCGGTCTTTTCATTTATCTCTTCCGGGGTAACTCCTCTTCTTAAAAGTTCGGCAACGGCATATATCCTGTCACCGGACCCTTTAAGTATCATCTCCCAAAGAGCTTCATCACTCCCATCATCAAGCTTAGCCATATGAAGATGAACATTTCCGGTCTCAAGACTTCTTACCGCCTTAAGAAGGCTTTCCTCAAAGCATCTTCCGACGCTCATGGTCTCACCGGTTGCTTTCATCTGCGTTCCGAGACTGGGATCCGCATCGGTGAACTTATCGAAGGGAAATCTCGGCATCTTGGTGACAATATAATCAAGTGCCGGTTCAAAGCAGGCCGGTGTATTTGCAAGCCTGATCTCTTCAAGAGTAAGACCCACGCTTATCTTGGCAGAAACTCTTGCTATGGGATATCCGGAAGCCTTGGATGCAAGAGCCGAGGATCTTGACACCCTTGGGTTTACTTCTATCAGATAATACTTGAAGGACTTTGGATCAAGAGCAAACTGGACATTGCATCCGCCTTCTACTTTAAGTGCCCTTATCAGTTTGAGAGCACTGTCACGGAGCATGTGGTATTCCTTGTCGGTAAGTGTCTGGGAAGGACAAACCACGATGGAATCACCTGTATGGATACCTACAGGGTCCAGATTTTCCATATTACATACGGTGATGGCAGTATCGTTGGAATCCCTGATCACCTCATATTCAATTTCCTTATAACCTTTGACACTCTTTTCAACGAGCACTTCACTTACAGGCGAAAGCTCAAGTCCTGCTGCAAGAAGTTCCTCAAGTTCCTTTTCATCTCCCGCAAATCCTCCGCCGGTTCCTCCGAGAGTAAATGCGGGCCTTAGTACTACGGGATAGCCTATTTCCTCTGCAGCCTTTTTTCCTTCTTCAATGGTATGAACAACAATTGAAGGAAGCACCGGCTCTCCCAGTCTTTCACAGAGCTCTTTGAACTCTTCCCTGTCTTCCGCCATCTCTATACTCGAAGAATCGGTTCCGAGAAGCTTACATCTGCATTCTGCAAGAATTCCTTTCTTCTCAAGCTGCATTGCAAGGTTAAGACCGGTCTGTCCGCCTATTCCGGGAAGGATGGCATCCGGACGCTCCGTTCTGATTATCCTTGCAACATATTCAAGATTAAGGGGCTCCATATATACTCTGTCCGCAACAGAGGTGTCCGTCATTATGGTTGCGGGGTTTGAATTACAAAGTATTACTTCGTAGCCTTCTTCCTTCAGCGCAAGGCAGGCCTGGGTTCCGGCATAGTCAAACTCTGCCGCCTGTCCGATGACAATGGGTCCCGAGCCGATCACAAGTATTTTATTTATATCCGTTCTCTTGGGCATTTCAAAATCCTTTCACAATGGCAAGAAGATTAAATATGGGCGCATGGCGTCAATAATTTTATTTATCCATCAGACTGATAAATTCATCAAACAGATATGAGCTGTCATGGGGACCGGGGCAGCTTTCCGGATGGTACTGCACACTGAATATCTTATCTTCCCTGCACATCACACCTTCCACAGTGTCATCAAGAAGATTTTTGTGTGTGACCACAAGTCCGGTGCCCTCAAGGGTTCTTTCATCCACGGCATATGAATGATTCTGGGAAGTGATCTCCACTTTGCCTTTTAGCAGATTTTTAACGGGATGATTTCCTCCCCTGTGTCCGAATTTAAGTTTGTATGTTTTTGCTCCGCAGGCAAGAGAGATTATCTGGTGTCCCAGGCATATTCCCAGGATCGGAAGCTTTCCGCGCAGTTTTTTTACCAGCTCTATTGCCTCCGTATTATCCTCGGGATTTCCCGGACCATTGGACAAAAACAAACCGCTCGGAGAAAAATCCATTATCTCTTCAGCGGCAGCATTATACGGGAAAACCGTAACCGAACATGATCTTTGTGAGAAAGATCTTATTATATTTTCCTTCATTCCAAAATCTATGGCAGCGATGCGGTATTTTGCACCTGATACCACATAGTTTTCCCTTGAAGGTCTGCTGACTCTCTTCACAACGCCTTCTCCGGGATTTGATTTTTTTATGAGCTTTAATGCTTCATTAAGATCAAGATCCGCATCCCCTATAAGGGCTGGCATTGTTCCCTGCTGTCTTACTTTACGGATGATCTCCCTTGTATCCACACCGGTCAGACCCATGATACCGAGTTTTTTCATAGTATCAGATAAAGATCCCGCACTTCTGAAATTGGAAGGAATGTCATTATAATCCCTGACTACAAAACCTCCCGAAGAAGGATGACGGGATTCGTTATCATCATCATTGATCCCGTAATTTCCGATAAGGGGATATGCCATGGTGATGAACTGATCGGTATACGATGGGTCTGAGAGGATCTCCTGATATCCTACGGGAGAAGTATTGAAAACAAGCTCACATACCCTTGTTCCCTCATCTTCTCCAAAACCCGTTCCATAGTACTGGCTGCCGTCAGGCATCACGAGTTTTCTCGGCTTTCCTTTATAGATCATTTTCCTGCCTCCGAAAGTCTTTTTTCAAATCTGTCCTTTGCGGGGTCCTCCGGGATTTCCGCAGGATAGTCACCGTCAAAGCATGCACTGCAATATTTTCCGCACCCGCTCATTTCCCTGAGACTCCCCATGGGCAAAAATCCCAATGAGTCCGCCCCTATGATCTCTGCTATCTCTTCGGGGGTATGGTGGGTGGCGATAAGATTATCTTCCGAATCTATATCTACACCATAATAGCACGGATGTTTAAAAGGGGGTGAAGAAATTCTCAAATGTATCTCTCTGGCCCCTGCTTCTCTTATAAGTTCAATGATCCTCCTGCTGGTCGTTCCCCTGACAATGGAATCGTCAATAAGGACCACCTTTTTCCCTTCAAGAACGCTTTTGACCGGGCTTAATTTGATCCTTACCGTATCCGTCCTCTGATGCTGGCTGGGAGCTATGAAGCTTCTGCCCACATATTTATTCTTTACAAGGCCGATTCCGTAAGGTATCCCGCTTTCTGCGGAATAACCCGTTGCGGCATCCAGCCCCGAATCCGGAACTCCAACCACCACATCCGCATCCACGGGATAATCCCTTGCAAGTATCCTTCCCGCCATAACTCTGGTATCATGAACCGATATCCCGTCTATAACGGAATCCGGTCTTGCAAAATATATGTATTCAAAGATGCAGGGGCTTATCTGTCCTCCGCAGTTTTCCGTATATGATACAGGCTCCATACCGGGTCTGTCCGCTGAAAAGACGATCATCTCACCAGGCTTTACATCCCGTATAAATTCAGCCCCCACTGCATCAAGGGCACAGCTTTCCGAGGAGACAACATAACTTCCGTCACTTCTTTTTCCATAACAAAGCGGCCTGAATCCGTTAGGATCCCTGACCGCCAGCATTTTTGTCGAGGACATCATCACAAGGGAAAATGCCCCCTTTAACGTCTTTACAGCTTCCAGAACAGCTTTTTCTATACTGTCACATTCAAGCCTTTTTCTGGTTATCATATAACAGATAGTCTCCGTATCCGATGTGGAATGAAAAATTGCACCGGTCATTTCCAGGCTGTCACGGAGTTCAAGGGAGTTGGTCAGATTGCCGTTATGGGCAAGGGCAAGATTTCCCTTTTTATGGCTTACCACCATGGGCTGGATATTACTTACGGTATTGCCTCCGGTGGTTCCGTATCTTACATGGCCTATTGCCATACATCCTGCGGGAAATGAAGAAAGCTCTCTTTCGGAAAAAACTTCACCCACAAGTCCAAGGGCTTTATGGGCCGAAAACACACCGTCATCATTTACAACTATTCCGCAGCTCTCCTGTCCCCTGTGCTGAAGAGCATACAGACCGTGGTAAACATCCCTTGCAATATCTGACCGTGGTTTTCCCGTTATTCCAAATACACCGCATTCCTCATGAATTGACATTTTTAAGTGCCTCCCTTATGAAACCTTTGAAAAGCGGGTGTGCCTTATCGGGCCTTGACTTGAATTCAGGATGATACTGTACTCCAAGATAGAATCCTTTATCACTCAGTTCCATTTCTTCGCACAGCGATTTGTCCGGTGACATTCCTGCAAAAACGGCACCGGCTTTTTCAAAAGCTTCCTTATAATCATTATTGAACTCATATCTGTGACGGTGGCGTTCCGAGATCTCATCCTTACCGTAGAGTTCCCAAAGCTTTGACCCTTTTAAGATCCGGCAGGGATAAGCTCCCAGTCTGAGAGTTCCGCCCTTGTTGACAGAATCGCTCTGACCCGGCATGAAATCTATTACCTTATGTCCGCAGAGCTCATCAAACTCACCCGAATTGGCATCCCCGATACCAAGTACATTTCTTGCAAATTCAATACATGCGATCTGCATTCCAAGGCATATTCCGAAGTAAGGGACGTTGTTTGTCCTTGCATACTTTGCAGAAAGGATCATGCCTTCTATTCCCCTGTCTCCGAAACCTCCCGGAACAATGATCCCGTCTATCCCCTTAAATGTTTCATCTATATTTCCGGACGTGATCTTTTCCGAATCGATCCACCTGATGTCAACTTTTGCTCCGTTTTCATACCCGGCGTGACGGAGCGCCTCCGCAACAGACAGATATGCATCGTGGAGCTGGACATACTTTCCAACAAGACCTATCGTGACGGTCTTAGAGAGATTTTTGATTCTTTCAACCATCTCTTTCCAATGATCAAGATCCGGCTCTGCGGGATCAAGTCCCAGTTCCCTGCACACTATCTTTGAAAAACCGGATTCCTCCAGCATCAGGGGCGCTTCATACAAAAACGGAAGCGTAATGTTTTCTATTACGCAGTCTTCCTTTACATTACAAAAATGTGCGATCTTCTTAAAGATGTCCTCTTCCAAAGGTTCATCGCATCTTAGTATCAGGATATTGGGAGAAATGCCCATGCCCTGAAGTTCCTTTACGGAGTGCTGTGTGGGTTTTGATTTATGCTCATCCGAACCGTGCAAAAAAGGCACAAGAGTAACATGGATAAAGAGGCTGTTTTCTCTTCCTGCTTCAAGTGATATCTGACGGACCGCCTCAATAAAGGGCTGGGATTCAATATCACCCACCGTACCGCCTATCTCTGTTATGACAACATCCGCAGCTGTCTTTTTTCCGACACTGTAGACAAAGTTTTTGATCTCATCGGTTATATGAGGGATTATCTGTACGGTGGAGCCGAGGTATTCCCCCCTTCTTTCCCGGTTGAGCACATTCCAGTACACTCTGCCGGAAGTGAGATTTGAATACTTGTTCAGATCCTCGTCAATAAATCTTTCGTAATGTCCCAGATCAAGATCTGTTTCCGCACCGTCATCCGTAACGTAGACCTCTCCGTGCTGATAAGGACTCATGGTACCGGGATCTACATTTATATATGGATCCAGTTTCTGAGCCGCAACCTTAAGACCTCTTGCCTTGAGAAGTCTACCCAGAGAAGCTGCCGTTATTCCTTTTCCCAGGCCGGATACGACTCCGCCTGTTACAAAAATATACTTTGTCATACGATCACCCGCAAATTTTGCTTCAAACATGCAACATAAACCATACAATATAAGCCTTGCAATACAAACCGATACGCACGTATTATTTGCCGCTTGCTCCGTAGTTTGAAAGAACACGCGCCGAAGGATCGTTCACATTGCATCCCTCCCATTCTTTATTGGGCATCCAGAAATCTGCCACCATCTGCGACTGCCCGGGATAATACTTTTCAAATATCTCACGGTACAAAAGAGATTCCTTTGTAAAGGGACTGGCATGCAGATATTTCTTCCTGAGAGTCTCATATTCTTCGTCGGTGTAATACCCTTCGGCATACTCCTTGAGATGATCCACCATCGAATGACCCACCGCATCCGAAAAAGCTGCCTTCTCGCGCATCAGGATCTCATCAGGGAGGTAACCCAGACCCTCAAATGCATGACGGAGAAGATATTTACCTTTTCCGTATTTATTCATTTTGATCTCGGGATCTATGGACATGCAGTATTTGATAAAATCAAGATCCCCGAAAGGAACTCTTGCTTCAAGAGAGTTTACCGAGATACATCTGTCCGCCCTGAGCACATCGTACATATGAAGCTCATGGACTCTCTTTTCCGCTTCTTTCTGGAAAGCATCAGCATCAGGTGCAAAGTCCGTATATTTA
>CAMPAP010000021.1 GCA_946631935.1 uncultured Lachnospiraceae bacterium
CAAGCTACGATCTTCTGGGGCTTATGAGCTTTCTTACCGCAGGAGAAGATGAGTGCCGTGCATGGACCATCAAGAAGGGAACCAAGGCTCCCCAGGCAGCAGGTAAGATCCATACCGATTTCTAGCGCGGATTCATCAAGGCGGAAGTTATCAATTATCAGGATCTTCTTGATAACGGATCCATCGCTGCAGCGAAGGAAAAGGGTATCGTCCGTGTTGAAGGAAAAGAGTATGTGGTTGAGGATGGCGATGTGATCCTTTTCAGGTTTAATGTATGATGGATCTTAAAGATATCGCTTTTCCGAATCTCGGAATATATCTTAAAAATGTACCCAGGAGCTTCAGCGTATTTGGCGTTGAGATCATGTTTTATGCCATATGTGTGGTACTCGGTATGATTGCGGGCGGTCTTATCGCCGCACGTCTTGCACGTAAAGAAGGTTGGAAGACTGACTATATCTGGGACTATTACATCTATGGCATTTTTTTCGGAGTACTTGGTGCACGTCTCTATTATGTTATCTTTTCATGGGATTATTATAAAGATGATCCTATCCAGATCTTAAATATCAGACAGGGCGGACTTGCCATTTACGGAGGAGTCATTGCTTCATTCCTAAGTGTTTATGTCTATTGCAGGATAAGGAAAATTTCCCCCTTAAGGCTTCTTGATTATGGACTTCCCGGACTTATCCTCGGACAGGCCGTGGGAAGATGGGGGAATTTTTTTAACAGAGAGGTATTCGGCGAATATACCGATAATATATTTGCCATGAGACTCCCCATAGAGGCAGTAAGGGCAAGGGATATCAGCGAAAGTATCGCCTCACACATCGGAGCGGGTGAGAACTTTATAAGCGTCCATCCAACTTTTCTCTATGAAAGTTTATGGAATCTGGGAGTTTTGCTTCTGATAGTTCTGTTTATGAAGAAAAGACGCTTTTTCGGAGAGATCTCTTTCTGGTATCTTGCGGGATACGGTCTTGGACGTTTCTGGATAGAAGGCATCCGCACCGATACGCTTCTGATCCCGGGAACAAATCTTGCGGTATCCCGGGTTCTTGCACTGGTGATGTTTGTGGGAAGCATATTCGGAGATGTGATCTTAAGAATAATGATCTCTAAGGAAAAATTTTTAAGTATAGTGTACGATCCTTCAACCTGTGTACCCGAAAATTGTGTGCCTGAAAAGGAAGATTCCGGAAAAACGACCGAAGATGATCCGGGTTTGGCTGACAAAGATACAAAATAAGCCGTTTTTCACAGTTTATGTCACCTTATTGACTTAAAATCACCAAATATTGTGTTTTGTTTATTTTGACCCCCGAAATTTAGTTTCGGGGGTTTTCTTTGTGCAATTTACCCCGAACAAATTATTAAAAAATTTCAAAAAATCCTTGCATTGTTCCCATTTTTTATGTATTATTAACTTGTTCGTGGGAAAAAGTGGGATAAATACCCCATAAAGTGGGATATTTATCGGTTTTGTTTTTTCAAAAAGAAATGCCCAAAACCCGCGAAAATACGCCGTTTGAGGGGAAGGGAGAAGAAATGACCGGTCTTATAGGCGAATACAATCACACAATAGACGCCAAGGGCCGCATGTCAGTTCCTTCAAAATTCCGAAACGTTTTAGGCGATTCATTTGTTATCTCAAAGGGTCTGGACGGATGTCTTGTCATCTATACCGATGAAGAATGGGAAGAGTTTTCCCAAAAGTTAAAGGAACTTCCGAGTATGGATCAGGCATCGAGAAATCTTAAGAGATTCTTCGGATCCGGAGCTTCAAGGGTGGAGATAGATGCCCACGGAAGAGTGCTCCTGCCGGCAGCGCTTATAGCACACGCGCAGTTGGAGAAAGAGGTCACAATAGTAGGTACGGCAGACGGAAGAGCTGAAGTCTGGAACAGTGCAAAGTGGAAAGAGATAAACGGTGATGTAAGTCCCGAAGATGCAGCACAGAGCCTCTTTGAAAGAGGGATCAACATATAAGATATGGAATTTGCACACACCTCCGTACTTCTTACGGAAACAATCGAGTTCATGATGGTCCGCCCCGACGGGATATACTTAGACGGGACACTCGGCGGAGCGGGCCACTCCTCCTGTATAGCATCCAAATTGACAAATGGTCATCTGTACGGAACAGATCAGGATGAGGATGCGATAGAAACCGCAAAAAAACGGTTAGAACCATTTAATGACAATGTGACAATCATAAGAGACAACTACCGGAATGCGGTGGGGATACTAAAAAGTATGGGAGTCACAGGCCTCGACGGAATACTGCTTGATCTTGGCGTAAGCTCATGGCAGTTCGATAACGGGGAAAGAGGTTTTTCTTACAACTATGACGCTCCTCTTGATATGAGGATGGATACCAGAAAAGATCTGACCGCATCGGTGATAGTAAATGAATATCCCGAGGAGGAGATAAGAAGGATCCTTAAAGATTACGGCGAAGAAAAATTCGCATCCAGGATAGCTTCAAATATTGTAAGAACCAGAGGACGCGGTAAGATTGAAACCACTTTTGAGCTCAATGACATCATAAAAGATTCGATACCGGCGAAGTTCAGAAGCGGAGGACATCCTTCAAGACAGACATTTCAGGCACTCAGGATCGCATGTAACGAAGAGCTTGATGTACTCGAGGGATCACTTGATGAAATGACGGATTTTCTTAATCCCGGCGGAAGGCTTTGCATCATAACATTCCATTCGCTGGAGGACAGGATAGTCAAGAATGCATTTAAGAGATTTGAAAATCCCTGCACATGTCCTCCCGGCTTTCCGAAATGTGTATGCGGGAAGGTCCCGAAGGGAAAAATAATAACAAAAAAGCCTGTTGTCGCAGGGGAAGAAGAAGTAGAAAGAAATCCAAGATCCAGAAGCGCCAAGCTCAGGGTATTTGAAAAAACAAAATGACTCTTTGAAGAACGGAAGCTTCAAAAAAGAGGGGAGAAACAAGATGGAACTGAGAACTTCATATTCAGATTTTGTACAGGGGAATACAGTAAGAAAGGAAGCGCCCGAAAGGCCTTATGTTTATCCTGA
The DNA here is from genome assembly GCA_946631935.1 of uncultured Lachnospiraceae bacterium. GTDB lineage: Bacteria > Bacillota > Clostridia > Lachnospirales > Lachnospiraceae > AC2028. The sequence goes on from CAMPAP010000021.1 coordinate 3,058, forward strand.
AAGGCATAAAAAGGCTCGCAGAAAGAAAGTTCAGATAAGAACCCTTTCTCTTTCTTCGTTTATTGCTTTCAGTCTTGCTTTTGCTTCATTTATTCTCCTTGCATATATGATGGTTTCCTACGTCACTCTCAGAAGCCGTCTTGGTGAGATGAGTGGCAGCGTTACTTCGAAAAGATCACAGCTTAGCACGATGGAATCCAGAAACGATGCGGAGTATAATCGTATCATGGCAAGTGTAGATCTTAATACTGTAGAGGCCATTGCAAGAGGAGAGCTTGGCATGACATACGCGGATGAAGGACAGATTGTTTTTTATTCCGGTGAAGCCGGCGACTATATGAGAAGATACGGAAACTGATCTGATGGCAAAGATAAGACGAAAGGTTAAGAAAAATAAAAAAGAAAAGGAAGTAAAGGGTACATATTCCGCAAGGCAGACAAGAGTTTTGAAGCTGGGCATGCTTTTCGGAATGCTCCTGATAATGCTTGTCGCACTTAGCATAAGGCTCATCAAGATCGTAAAAGATCACGGAGAAGACTACAGGAGAATTGTACTTTCCAACCAAAGATATGACTCGATGATAATCCCCTTCAAAAGAGGGGATATCGTTGACTGTAAGGGTACGATGCTTGCCACCAGTGAAAAGGTTTACAATCTTATCGTTGACCCTTCGGTAATGACTACATATGACGATAACAGATATCTTGAGCCTACTTTGAACGCACTGGGACAGTGCTTTCCGGATTTGGATATAAATGAGCTGAGGTCTTATGTACTTAACAATTCCACCAGCCACTACAGAGTGCTTAAAAAGAGACTTTCCTACGGTGAGATAAGTGAATTTTTAAACATCCGGGAAAGTAATTCTTATGTCAGGGGCGTTACCTTTGAAGAAGAATATAAGAGGATCTATCCTCTCGGAAACAGAGCTTCGACAATCCTCGGATATACAACCGGAAATACTAATTCAGGCGGAATGTACGGTCTTGAAGAGTATTATGAATCCGTTCTTACCGGAACCAGCGGAAGAGAATACGGATACCAGAATGAAGACGCTACGCTGGAAAGAACCATAAAGCCCGCTGTTGACGGCTATACCATTCACACAACCATAGACGCCACCATACAGGGCATTGTCGAAGACAAGCTGAGCGAATTCAACGAAACATATAAGAATAATTACAGACAGGGTAACGGCGCCGAGAATCTCGGGTGCATCATCATGGATATTGATTCGGGCGAGATACTTGCAATGTCCGATTTTCCCACATATGATCCGGCCGATTATATGAGTACCGATCCTTTGATCGGATGTAATTATTATGAAGCCATAACAAATGCCGGCGGTTATATAGAATATAAAAAGACTACGGATACCATCACACAGGAAATGATCGATGAGATGACTCCCGATCAGATCAATGTCAATCTTTATAACCTCTGGAAAAATCAGTGTATAAGCTATACATATGAACCGGGCTCAACTGCCAAGCCTTTCACTGTAGCGGCTGCCCTTGACTGCGGAGTTATTACGGGAAATGAAGTCTATACATGTAACGGTGCGCTTCAGGTTTCCGATTATAACATTAAATGCCATACATATGATTCCGGCGGAGACGGAGTTGTTTCCGTACAGGATTCCATCGCGTGGAGCTGCAATGTTGCTCTCATGAAGATCGCGCAGTCTCTCGGAACTCAGAATATGTGTAAGTACCAGAGAGTGTTCAATCTCGGACTCAAGACAAATATCGATCTTGCAGGGGAGGCACGAACAGATACTCTTGTTTATAATTCGTCATCAATGCGTGCGGTGGACCTTGCCACAAACTCATTCGGCCAGAACTTTAACGCAACCATGATACAGATGATAACCGGATATTGTTCTCTTATTAACGGCGGTTATTATTATGAACCCCATATCGTAAAGCAGATCACTGATTCTTCCGGAGCTGTCATCGAGAACATAGAACCCAGGGTTTTAAAGCAGACAGTGTCCGAATCTGTTTCGGAAAAGATCAGACAGTACTGCAGAGCAACGGTTATGGAAGAAGGCGGTTCAAGACGAAGCGGTAAAAATGCAAGACCCTTCGGATATGCCATCGGAGGAAAAACCGGAACCGCACAGACCATTCCCCGTGAGACCGGACAGATCGTTATTTCCTTCATGGGCTTTGCACCTGCAGATGATCCTCAGATAGCAATATATGTTGTCATAGACAGACCCAATTTTGCAAAGCAGGATAATGTTAAATATGCATGTCTCCTTTGCAGGGATATTCTTCAGGAAGTCCTTCCTTATATGGGAATATACATGACAGAGCCTCTTTCCGACGAAGAGATAAAATATCTCGAGGAAAAGCAGCTTGAAAATACACTGAAGTACTCACAGACAAATGCCGATCAGGATGCTGACAGTTCCGAAGAAGATCCTTATGAAGAGGTTGAAGTTAAGGAGATAACGGACTCTACAGGTGAGACCGCAAATGTTTATCCGAGGTGGATGACATACCCGATAGATCCCGGTACCGGATACAGAGTAGGTCCGGACGGAAAACAGTATGATCCGGATACGGGAGAACTTGCCACTGAAAGTTCAAACATACTCGATGACAGTATTCCCGTTAACGAGAATCTTGATTCACAAACGGAGACTGCCACAGATACACAAACCACGGGAAAGCCGACTGAGAACTGATAATAAAAGATGTCAAATGATAAAGCCGCAAAATCGAATAGAAAAGATCACGATATCTTAAGAGGAAACTTTGGGAATTATAACGATCATCCCATAAGCCTGGGACGTTTCCTTGAGACCAGCGTTGATATGAATCTTTTGCTTATTGTTCTTTTCCTGATAGGCTTTGGTCTTCTTATGGTCTATTCTGCTTCTTCCTATGTTGCCATGAGAGACTGGGGTAGCAGTGCATACTTTTTCAAAAAACAGGTCACATCGGATCTTCTTGGAATTGTTGCAATGGTTTTTGCAACCTTCATTCCCTTGAAAAAACTTGAAGGCTTCAGATTCTGGTTTTTTGGTATCGCTGTTGCCGTTATCTTCCTTGTATATCCTTTCGGAATTGAATCCCACGGTGCAAGAAGATGGATACAGGTTCCCGTTATCGGAGGAAGCCTTCAGCCTGCGGAGATCACAAAGCTTTTCATGATCCTTTATCTTGCTGCCATGATCAATACCATGGGTAACAGTGTGATCACCTCATGGCTTGGATTTGCCATATGCGTGGGATCATCCGCATTTGTATCTGTGCTTATATATGGTATAACTGATAACTTAAGCTCTGCGCTTATAGTATTTCTTATTGCATACGTAATGTGTTTTGTCGCATCTGCGGATTATAAAAAATACATTTTACTTGCTCTTTTCGGACTGGGAATAGCGGGTGCTGTGGTGGCTTATGTTGCATCCAATGATACCGCATCCGAAGGTTCCTTCAGGCTTACAAGAGTATCTGCATGGATACATCCCGAAAATTCAACGGAGACATCGGCCCACCAGATGCTTCAGGGACTATATGCAATAGGTAACGGCGGATGGTTCGGCAAAGGACTTGGCCAGAGTGCACAGAAGATCTCTGTCTTGCCTGAGCCTCATAACGATATGATATTTGCGGTAATATGTGAGGAACTTGGAATTGTAGGTGCTATAGCGCTTATGATCATGTTCGCACTGATGATCTACAGAATGTTCCTTATCGCAAGAAATACAAAAGACAGATTTTCATTTCTTATCGTATGCGGTGTAATGGCGCACTTCGCAATCCAGATCATCTTAAATATCGCCGTTGTTACAGGTTCTATTCCAAATACGGGAGTATCCCTTCCCTTCATCAGTTACGGCGGTTCATCGGCTCTTTTCCTTCTTGTCGAGGTTGGACTTGTTCTTAATGTAGATAGGAGAAACAGGGCGGAAAGAGGTAATTCATGAGCGCCCGTAAGGGCTTTGGAATCAGAAAGCTGATGATTCCTCTGCTCGTATTTTTGATAGTATTTGCTATAGTCATGGGTATTGCATATTTTCTTGAGATGTACAGAGTGGATCCTGCACAGATCTATGTTGACGGAAATACACATTATACAAATCAGGAAATTATTGACAGGGTCATGACAGGGTTTCTTGGTGATAATTCCATTGTTCTTTCATGGAAATACAAGAACAAAAAGATCACTGATGTACCTTTTGTCGATGCCATTACCGTTGAAGTTGTGGGTAATGAATCTATAAGGATAAGAGTATTTGAAAAAGCCCTTGCCGGGTACGTAAGATATCTTGACAGATACATATATTTTGATAAGGACGGAACGGTAGTTGAAAGTTCCGATGTCCTTACGAAAGGTATCCCGCAGGTTACCGGTCTTTCTTTTTCGGGAATCCAGATCGGGAAACCTTTGACGGCAGATGAAACCGATATTTTTTCCAGGACACTCGATCTTACGAAACTGCTTGGAAAATACAATCTGACGGCTGACAGGATCCACTTTCATGAAAACGGTGAAGTTACGGTTTATTTCGGAAGTGTCAGAGTCGATCTTGGCACGGATTCGCAGGGAATCGAAGACAAAGTAATGCTTCTTGAAAAATTCCTTGATAAAGTGGAATCCAGAAGCGGAGTATTAAATATGGAAGAATATAATCCGGAAGGAATTTATGTCTTTACTCCGGATGAGTAAAAACAGTTTTTGCATAATTTAATTCAAAAACACTTGTTACCCAAAATGTAGTTGAAATATACGGACATTTAGTCTATGATGATACAGTATCTTGTGTGCACATGAGTACATTTTAGGAGGGAAAGACCTTGATAGGAATAAAAGAATCCACCAAACCGAACGGAAAAGCAAGATTAGTTGTAGTTGGAATCGGTGGTGCCGGTAATAATGTTGTGGACAGAATGATAGAAGATGGCGTTACCGGAGTTGAATTTATCGCCATGAATACGGATCTTCAGGATCTTGAACTTTCTCTTGCATCCACAAAGGTTCCTCTTGGCGAAAAAGAAACACAGGGTCTTGGCGCAGGTGCAGATCCCGAAGTAGGCAGAAGAGCTGCCGAAGAAAGTATAGAAGATATAAGAGAGCATATCAAAGATGCTCATATGCTTTTTATAGTATGCGGAATGGGTGGCGGAACCGGAACAGGTGCTGCACCTGTTGTTGCGCGTGAAGCTTATGATATGGGAATCCTTACCGTGGGTGTCATGACCACTCCTTTCATGCTTGAAAGAGCTGTAAGACGCGAAAATGCCGAGATGGGTATTGCAGAGATCCGCGACAGTCTTGATACAATGCTCATAATTCCCAATGACAAGCTTTTCAATCTTGCAAGTAAATCCACTCCCATCAAGGAGATGTTCAAGCTTGCGGATGAGATAGTAAAACAGGCCGTAAGAGGCATTACTGATATCATTAATGAAGACGGACTTCTTAATCTTGACTTTGCCGATATCAAGAAGGCAATGAAAGGAAAAGGACCCGCTCTTATCGGTATAGGTGAAGCAGAGGGCGAAGGAAGAGCTGAGGCTGCGGTTAAAGCTGCGGTTGAGAGCAAGCTTCTTGATTCCAAGATCAATTCCGCCCAGGCTGTTATTGCAAACGTTGTCGGTAATGTTACCATGGGTGATGTTACTGAGATCCAGGATTATCTCAATGATATCATCGGTGACAGAGTTGAGTTCTTCCTTGGCATGAGACCTGATGATAGCTATGGTGAGAAGATCAGTGTTACCATTATCGCCACCGGTATCAAGGATGCATATGTTCCCAGCGGATTTGTTCCCCGGGCTGTTCCTGTTTCCAATAAGTTCGGAACTGCACATATTCCTTCTCCCGAAGCGGTTGATTATAATGCAGCTCCTGTTTCCGGCACGGCTCCTTCACCTTCAGCACCTGCTCCCATGAGGACTGTTGCTCCCAATGCCAATCCTCTTCCTAATCCCGGAGCACCCGTAAAGAGTACTGTCAGGGAGATCCGTATGGAGGTTCCCGATTTCCTTAAGAAGAAGAATAATGATGACAGTGATAACTGACGTAAGTTTCGGACTGATCTATGAATATCATTAAAACAGAAGATATCCTCCCTATGGGATTTCTGAAAAAATCGGATTATTCGGGTTCCTGCGGCGGTATGAGATACAGACTTGAAAAGACTGTGGAGACTGCTGTTTCAGACAGCGGAGAGACGGTAAATACCGATAAGCTTCTCTGCATTATATGGCCCGGCCCCTTTAATTTTATAACCACTCCCGATGAACTTAAGGAAAGAGCTTTGTTTTCCTTTGATGAAGACGGTGTTACAGATGCTGTGAGCTGGATGAATGACAGACTTGCATCGGACCCTGACAAGTGGGAGAAAGCCGCTAAAAACTGGGAGTCCTATGGCGGCTGATAATTGATCAGAGTAAGGAGAGACAACAAATGAAATGTCCTTATTGCGGAAGCGATGATACCAGAGTTATCGATTCAAGACCTGCAGATGACAACTATTCCATCAGAAGAAGAAGGATCTGCGATCAGTGCAACAAGCGTTTTACAACATATGAAAAGGTCGAGACCATCCCTCTTATCATCATAAAGAAGGATAATAACAGGGAGCAGTATGACAGGGCCAAGATCGAGTCAGGTGTCCTTAGAGCCTGCCATAAGAGACCTGTAAGTGCAGCTCAGATCACCCAGCTTGTGGATGAGGTCGAAAACGAGATCAGCCAGCTTGAGGATAAGGAGATTCCTTCACAGGTTATCGGTGAGATCGTCATGAGAAAACTTAAGGATCTCGATGCCGTTGCATATGTAAGATTTGCTTCTGTTTACAGGGAGTTTAAGGATGTGGATTCCTTTATGGATGAGCTTAAGGGATTCATAGGCAAAAAATAATTTATCTTTTTTTAATAATCCAAGGTGTTAATAAGAAAATTTCTCTGTCGATATATATTTCACAGAGAAATTTTTTTCTCAAAATTATTTGATCATTAAGAGGCCAAAATGAGAATAGGAAACGGATTTGACTATTTAACTCATTATAATGATTACAATGTATCCAGGCTCCGCTCAGAGCTTATTAATAACGGGACTTTGCAGGGCACTGAAGATCCCGGGGCAAATGCCACCAGCTCTGATGCTTCAAAAGCGGGAGTTGTCGGAAAGTACGATTCATCAGAAGTAAAAAGACAGAGACTTCTCGGACTTGAGGATGTTTCCCTTTCTTTTAATAAAAATGATGATTTTGAGCTTATAGGTTCAACATCCGATATTACATCACTTGATATAGACAAGGCTCTTTCGGATGTAAAGAAAGATGACATCTTAAGCCAGTACAGACAGGGTGAAAAGAGTATTCCCGTATACGACGGAGAAGACGGTACGGTTATTGCAAAATAAACATTTTTGATCCTCCCTTCAATGACGCAGATAAAGACAGGTGTTTCGCCTGTCTTTTTGCGTGCTTTGTGTATCAGAAACACTTTAATTAATTAATGCGTTGATATATAATTGAATCTGGCATAAAAAATGCATTTCAGATCATCTGAGAGGTTAGTAACATGAAAGAAAAAAACAAAGAATTACAAAAAACGATCAATATTATTGCTCTTACAGTAGTGGTGCTGGTGATCATCGTTGCGGCATTTGTAACGGATGCCGGTTCCGTACAGCAGTCACCCTGGGCGCTTGTTCCGCCCATTATCGCCATAGTCCTTGCTCTTATCACCAAGGAGGTCTACAGCTCACTTTTCATAGGGATTCTTGCAGGCGGCCTTTTATATTCGGGATACAGCTTTGAAGGTACCGTTAACCATGTATTCTGTGACGGTATAATCGCGTCCCTGGCAGATTCATATAATGTCGGAATTCTCATATTCCTTGTGATCCTTGGAACTCTGGTATCTCTTATGAACAAGGCCGGAGGAAGTGCGGCTTTCGGTGATTGGGCATCCGAGCATATAAAGACCAGAGTCGGAGCACAGCTTGCTACAATTGCTCTCGGTGTTTTGATCTTTATCGATGATTATTTTAACTGCCTTACAGTCGGCTCTGTTATGAGACCTGTTACGGACAAGCACAAGATATCCCGTGCAAAGCTTGCTTATCTTATCGACGCAACGGCAGCTCCCGTATGTATCATTGCACCGGTTTCATCCTGGGCTGCAGCGGTTTCCGGTTTTGTTCCCGGACAAGAGAACGGAATTGCTCTTTTTATATCCACCATACCTTATAACTTCTATGCGTTACTCACCATCGTTATGATGATCTCTCTTGCGGTATCAGGCAAGGATTTCGGTCCCATGGAGATCCATGAAAAAAATGCCATTGAGAAAAACGACCTTTTTACAACGGGCGACAGATCATATTCGGAACCCGAAGAGAAAAAGAATAACAAAGGAAAGGTCATTGATCTTGTCATACCTGTTATTGCTCTTGTTGTTTGCTGCGTTATAGGTATGATCTACACCGGAGGATTTTTTGAAGGAGCAGGCTTTGTAGATTCCTTTGCAAATTCCGATGCTTCCGTGGGACTTGTTTTTGGTTCCTTCTTCGGACTTGTCATAACACTCATTCTTTATCTTGTAAGAAGAGTCCTTACTTTTTCCGAGTGTATGGAATGTTTCCCCGAAGGATTCAAATCAATGGTTGCACCTATCCTTATCCTGACTTTTGCATGGTCTCTCAAAGCCATGACAGATTCACTTGGTGCCAAGGAGTTCGTGGCAGGTCTTGTTGAGGGCTCGGCTGCTGGCTTTGTTAACCTGCTTCCCGCCATCATCTTCCTTATCGCAGTATTCCTTTCATTCTCAACCGGAACTTCATGGGGAACCTTCGGAATACTGATTCCCATTGTAGTCAGTGTTTTTGCAGGCGTTGATAATACCATGATGATCATTTCCATGAGCGCATGTATGGCAGGAAGTGTCTGCGGCGACCACTGCTCACCCATATCGGATACAACCATCATGAGTTCTGCCGGAGCAAGGTGTAACCATCTTAACCATGTTTCCACACAGCTTCCCTATGCACTTACCTGTGCGGTTATTTCATGTGTATGTTACTTTATAGCCGGTTATGCCAAGAATCCTTTTGTCCCACTTATTGTGGGAGTTGTTCTTATCATTTCACTTTGCTATTTCCTTAAGGATACAGGAAAGACATCAGTTTCTTCCGATGATTGATAAGGTTTTAAATGGAGATTATTGCACGTTTTCAATCGGATCTTCCTGAAAAATTCGGTCTTCCCCGTCAGAGCCATTTGGCGCCTCATCTGATGGGGAAGATTATTTTCGATGAAAAATATTCGGATCTGCGGGCTTTTGAAGGCCTTGAAGGATACGACAGGATATGGGTCCTCTGGGAATTTGATGTTAAAGAAGACGAAGGATTCAGGGCAAAGGTAAGGCCCCCTAAGCTTGGTGGAAATACTTATGTGGGAGTTTTTGCCACAAGGTCCCCCTTCAGACCCAATCATATAGGCCTTTCCTGCGTTGCACTTAAGAAGATAGAGACAGTTGACGGCAGGATCGTTTTGACGGTTTCCGGTGCCGATATGATGGATGGGACACGCATAATAGACGTAAAACCTTACCTTCCTTATGCTGATTCCTATCCGGATGCAAGAGGCGGATTTGCCCAGGAAAAAGCGGAAAACCTTAAAAAACTTACTGTTCATATTCCTGAGGACATAAGAGTAAAGATACCTGATGATAAGACGGAGGGACTTATAGAGATATTGTCACTTGATCCAAGGCCTTCCTATCATGATGATCCCGACAGGCAGTACGGACTGTCATATGCGGGATTAAACATCAGATTCACGGTTTCCGGAGACGTGGTAAATGTGATCTCTGCGTCGTAGGCTTTAAGGTATTTGCATCATGCATTTAATGGGATTTATGTGCTTTGGAGAACGGTTTATTTGGGTGTCACAAGTTGACATAATATTAGAAGATTACATATAATCATTAATTAAGCATACTGTAATAATGAGAGTGGTGTTTCTTATGAGGAAAAGGATACTTGATATATTAAGATCAATGACAAAGTCCGTTCCGGGACTCGCATTTATGATGATTTTGGCAATATCTCTGAATGTTTGCGGAAAGATCATTGCAATGCATTTTCAGCTTCCTCTCTGGCTGGATTCATTTGGAACCGTTGCCATAGCATACGCTCTCGGTCCCATTCAGGGAGCTGCGTGCGGACTTGCCACAAATCTTATCTTTGGAATGTTTGTAGAAAAAACATGGATCTACGGTATCGTTGGTGCTGCTGTTGGAATTATTTGCGGCGTCAGTGCACGCAATGGGTGTTTTAAAAATGCCTTTGAGACCATGATCTGCTGTACCAATGCCAGCCTTGTGGCAACTC
>CAMPAP010000022.1 GCA_946631935.1 uncultured Lachnospiraceae bacterium
CCGGACTTTTTTTTCAGCATAAGAGGTATCGCAGCTCTGCAGGTATAGAAAGACGAACTCAGATTGGTCCCGATGACATCATCCCACTCTTCATCAGTCATATCCTGAAGGAGTCCTATATATGATATGCCGGCATTGTTCACCAGAACGTCAAGATCCGTTATGCCTTCAAAAAGTTCTCTCACGTCCGATGAAGATGACATATCAACTCTTTCGGCGCAGACACTTATGCCATATTCTTCGGAAAGGTTTCCTGCGAATTTTTCAAGTTCTCCTATGGAACTTTTACAGGTCAGGATAAGATCATAACCCTCCCTGGCAAGAGCCCCGGCGATGGCTTTTCCTATCCCCCTGGAAGCTCCCGTTACGAGAGCGTTGGGTTTTTCGGAATCAACAAAGAATTTACCGGCCATATCAAAAACCTACCTTACGTATCCGAAGCATCGATATCAAGTGCAACACAGGGAGTCATGTCAGGATATGCCTCAGCGATATCCTTAACGATATGATCGTAAAGAGCTTCCCTGTCGGGAGCATCAAAACCGATAATGATGTCACAATAGATCTCTTTATTATCATAATCGACCCTGAAGCCGTGCATCTGCATTACATGATCGTGAGAAAAAACAATATCCGAAACCTTCGCTCTGATCCTTGAAGTCTCGGGATGTATGTCATCCCTTGCATACACACCGACAGCCTCGATCACGACTCCGTATTTTGCATAGATGGTATGGGTGATCTTTCTGGATAATTTATCTATCTCGTCTGCATTTTTGGATGCATCTATCTCGATATGCGCAGAACCCATGTATTTTTCGGGACCGTAATTGTGAAGTATCAGATCATATACACCGTAGACCCCGTCCATCTCACATATGGTTTCCTTGAGGCTTCTGGTAAGTTCGGCATCAGGGCGCTTACCCAGGATATCTCCGATGGTATCCGTAAGCATCTCCACACCGGCCTTTACGATAAATGCACCTATCACGATTCCCACAAAACCCTCTATGGAAAAGCCTGCAAAAACATAGATAAGTGCCGCAAGCACCGTGGCGGAAGAAACAAAAACATCTCCTATGGCATCTTTTCCCGAATCCGTAAGTGCATTGGAATTTACTTTTTTACCGGTCCTGACAAAATAGGTTCCAAGGAAGATCTTGACCACAACTGCCATGACAAGCAGGACGATCTGAAGGGTATCGTATGATATATCCCCGGGGTCTGTGATCTTTTTTACGGATTCAACTATGGCAGTTATGCCGGCATATGTCACAAGAACGGATATCACGGCAGAGCTCAGATATTCGGCTCTTCCGTGGCCCAAAGGGTGTTCCTTATCCGGCCTTTTATTGGCATATTTTGCACCGATTATAGTAACAACGGAGCTCAAAACATCCGTTAAATTATTTACAGCATCGGTGATGACAGCGATGGATCCGCTTAAAAAACCTATCACTGCCTTTAAAGCTGCTAGTAAAATGTTTGCAGTAATACCTATAAGACTTGTTCGTACGATCGTTTTTTCTCTGTCCATATTTTAAGAATTCTCGGCCATAGCCTTAATCTTCATAAGTGCTTTTCTGACGGGAGGAAGTCCGATGACGATCACGGTCAGAACCGCCTCAGGGATCAGATATGCATAATTGTAAGCAATGGGGTAAATGCCCGCAAGTGCCTTAGGGAAATCATCGGGCATGTATTCCATCCAATAAAGATATCCGCCAAGAGAATGGAATGCACCTCTCAGAAAAACAGCAACCAGGTAACCGACGACAAGGCCTTTCTTTTTATTTTTGAAAAAACCGGAGGCTCCGAGAGCCGCAAAAGCAAGGAAGTAATCACAGCAGACCTGGAAGGGAGAGAGCATATACGATCCGCCTCCCTGGATGAACTGCAATATACCGTAAACAAACCCTGCGGCAAAGCCAACGCCGGGTCCGAACATAAAACCTATGAATGTGATAAAAAACATTGAAAGAAGTGTAACGGATCCGCCCCAGGGCATGTGATAAATCTTGATGAATGAAAGAACATAGGCAAGCGCGATGGATGCACCCGCATAGGTGATGGATGTGATGGGAAGCTTGGCACCTTTATCTTCCTTCTTTCCGGAAGCATGAGCCCTCCCCCTGAGAATGTCGATAAGGATCAGAATGACAATGGCGATGACCACCAGCGCTCCGTATCCATTCTCGTTTAAGACATAGTAACCTTCTTCAGAACTCCAAAACATAATTTAATCTCCTTTCGCCGGCATTATCCGGATCAAGTTTAAGGGTTCCGCACATAGCGGTCTCAGCCCGAGATAATCAGCAACTTTCAACTATCCCGATAAAGACACATCAGTGTCTTTATCAGAGCTTGGCAACGCCATAACCTAAACGTTGCTTATAACTTCAAGTTGCTGAACTCCAGCACCCCCGGTTTCACTATTCAAGTATTGTATTCGCTTCCGCAACGACCTGGTCCACCATATCCAGAAGTTTTGCATGGTTTTCCTTAAGGAAAGCCTTGTCTCCCGCTTTACCCGCGTGCTCCATAACCTCTGCAAAATCACCCAGGGATGAAGCACCGATATTTCTTGAATTGGATTTTATTCCATGAACATTGACAACATAGTCGGAAATATCGTCGCCTTCAAGGTCTTTTGTCAAAGTGGCGGTAAGTTCGCCCATCTTTTCAACGTAGAGCCCGAGGATCTCATTGTAGATATCCTCATCATCTCCGCAGTACATCATTCCGGTTTCCGTATCTATAAGACCCATAAGCACCTCCTCACAAGCACTACCCTACATTTTCCTATTTTTCGAAAGAATTATCAATACCAAATCACAAAAAGTCACGATCGATCTGCAATAGGGAAATTTTCCAAAATGACACCGGATTGCTTGCTTTTTATGACAATAAATCCAGCTCATCCTTTGTAAGCTTTCTGTACACACCGGGCTCTAAGTTCTCGTCAAGCACAAGTTTTCCCATTCTGAGACGCTTAAGATATAAAACGCTGTTTCCCACAGCTTCAAGCATCCTTTTTACCTGGTGAAATCTTCCCTCATAGATGACAAGATGCAGATCCCCGTCAAGAATGAATGCCTCTGCAGGAAGCGTTTTCTTATCATCACCTATATCCACTCCATCTCTTAGTGCGGACAGATCTTTCTCCGACAAAGCATGTGCAGTTTTTACAAGATATTCCTTGCCGACATGCTTTGAGGGAGAGATCAGGTTATGGAGAAGATGTCCGTCATCCGTCAAAATAAGAAGGCCTTCGGTATCCTTATCAAGTCTTCCCACAGGAGAAAGATTTTTTATGTTTTCACCGGCAAGAAGGTCCACAACTGTTGTTTCATTTTTTTCGGCAGTTGCGGAAATGCATCCTGCAGGTTTGTTTAACATAAAATAATGGAACGGTTCATACAAGATGACACGTCCGTCATATTTCACGACATCTTTTACAGGATCGATATGCATGCCCGGATCGGATACCTGTGCATCATTAACCTGCACAAGTCCCGCTTTTATCAGGGACTTGATTTCTTTTCTGGTGCCTATGGAATTGTCTGACAGGTATTTATCTATTCGCATATTTTCAGGATCTTGCAAAGTCAATCTGTATCTACGATCATTATAATACAGTTACACGGAAAAGGTGATCACGACATGTGGTATTGATCATCACTTCTGACATTTTCAAGAAAAATTGATTTTATTCGGACGAGGATCTCTCAAAGCTCTTTATCTCATTAAGAAGCCTTGCAGGGATCCTTGCTTTTATATGCACGCCGTCCTCTTCGTATTTTTCCGAAAGGACCGACCCTTCGTTGTGGATACGTGTCAGTACATCTCCAGCGGTGTAGGGTATCATCAGGTCCAGTTCCTTATCATCTGAAGTAAATATTTTTTCCAGTGCATCAAGAAGATCATCTATTCCGTAACCGGTCTTTGCAGAGATATAGACAGTTTCCGCACCGGGCATATTTTTTACTGTCAAACCTTGATCTCTTTTATCCGATTTGTTACAGACATATATCCTTGGTATTCCAAGAGCATCCAGATCATTTAAAGTATCTTCCGTTACTTTTTTGTGGTCTTTATGATTTGGATCCGATGAATCCATCACTATCAGAAGTACGTCAGCATATTTTAGTTCAGACAAAGTGGACCTGAATGCCTTGATGAGGTCATGGGGGATGTTTTCGATAAAACCGACGGTATCCGATAAAAGAAAGGGCTTCCTGCCCGGGATATCGATTTTACGGACCGAGGTATCAAGAGTTGCAAAGAGCATGTCTTTTTCAAAGACTTTCTTTTCGTCCGTCTTATCTGCGGATGCTTTGCCCATTCCAAGAAGACAGTTCATGAGAGTTGATTTGCCTGCATTCGTATAACCGACGAGGGCAACATGGGGATAGCCGTCCCTTCTGCGTCCGCCGCGCTGTACATCCCTGGTATGCTCAATCTCTGCAAGCTCTTTTTTTAGCTCCGTGATCCTGTGGGAGATCTGACGTCTGTCCAGCTCTATCTGTTTTTCTCCGATTCCCTTATTTGCCCTGCTGCCACCGCCGCCGCTTTGACGGCCCAGGTGCTGCCACATACCGGAAAGCCTGGGGAGCATGAACTGAAGATAAGCCGTCTCCACCTGGAGCCTTGCTTCCCTTGTCTTTGCCCTTCGGGAAAAAATCTCCAGAATAAGATTCGTCCTGTCCCAGACGGGGACACCGATGATCTTCTGGAGATTTTTCATCTGCGCGGGGGAAAGATTACCGAGGCATACAATATGGCCCGCATCATTCACTTTTACTTCCTCCGCAAGTTCTTCCGCCTTGCCGGAGCCTATCCATGTGGCATTATCGGGATGATCAAGTTTTTGTGTCATGGAAGCAAGGACTTCAAGATCACATGCCTCTGCAAGGCTTACAAGTTCTTCCATGGCATGATCGAATTCATCCTCGCGCTCCGTTGTCCTGAGCCCAACAGCTATTACTCTTGTTACTTCATTTTTATCCGTCTGTTCGATCAACAGTTTTTATTCCTTTTTGCGGATTAATTTAACGGGACTTTAACCTGCGTATTAAATCTTTGGCAGATCAAAGAAAAAATCAAAAGATATTTTCTGCAATATCCCCTGCCATAAGTCCGTGCCTGCCGCATTTTTCTGCCGCTTTATCTCCTGCAAGGGCATGGATCCTGACTCCGTATGCCGCAGCTTTTTCAGCATCAAGTCCCTGGGAGAGAAGCCCTGCAATGATCCCTGCAAGAACATCTCCGCTTCCCGCAGTTGCCATTCCCGAATTGCCGCAGTCATCATTAACGATCACCTTTTCACCCGGGGTAATGGTATATGTCTCAGGGCCTTTTGCCACAAGAATGCAGTTCATATATTCGGAGACTGCGATGCCAAGACTCAGTCTGTCGCCGTCTGTGGGTCCGCCTTCTATAAGCCTGAGAAGGCGGTGAAGCTCACCTTCATGAGGTGTAAGGATGATCCGGCGTCCGGCTGTGGCCATTTTTCTGAGGTCATCCGAAATGTATCTTCCTTTGTCAGATGAGATTATGGTAAGAGCATCTGCATCAAGAACAAGGGGCTTCATGCCGGATCCGTTTATAAGGGCATCAAGTCTGTTTACCGATCCTTCCCCTGTTCCTATGCCGGGGCCGGCAAGATATACATCGCTCCATTTATCGATCAGATGCATCCTGCCTGAAAAATCATCAGTGTCATACAACGCTTCCGGCAAAGCACATTGGATCACAACGCGGTTGCATTCAGGCGATGCTATCTTCACCATCCCGGCACCCGTCCTGTAAGCCGCCCTTCCCGCAAGTATGGCACAGCCTGCGCTTCCGAAGCCGCCCGAATAGATGAAAACTTTTCCGAAGGTTCCCTTATGCCCTTTTTCATCCCTTTCGGGAAGCATTTCTTTTATTGTTTTATGTATTTTCACTGTTCCGGTCATATCTATCTCGTTATTTTTTATTACCAATCAGAATCCCAGCTTGAATAGTCTGAATCCCAGGAATCAGAGGAATCCCATGAACTGCCGGAATCCCAGTCATAATCATAGCTGGAGCTGCTTGAAGAATAGCTGCTTTCCGATTCATACCAGGATGAGTCCTCAAAATCCATACCGCTGTGATCGTAAACACGGTAGTCAGAGGCGGTATCATCATAGATGACATCATTAAGAAAATCATCATCACTGAGATAGTCCCATGTATCATAAGCAGAGTCATACTCATACCATGAACCGCTCTGGTAATAGTAATCATTTCCGCCGTACCTGTAGTAACCTCTCGAGGGAGTGTTATCGAGAGCCGCAAAAAGAAACGCTATTGCCGTGATAAGGATAGTAATTCCGAACTTGCTGAGGAAAAAGAAACCCAGGATCTTCCAGATGATGGAACCGGAGCTTTTGCCGGATCTCTGATTCGGGGCAGCGCGGTAGGTCCCGGCAGAGCGGTTTGCGGCAGAACGGCTCTTCTGATCCGCAATCTCAAGCCTCAGCTTCTGATAAAGCTCGTTTACGGCATATCCTTCATCCGAACCCTGATATCTGATGGCTCTGGATCCGTCGGACTTATTTTTATATACGACAAAATCCCCGCTTGGAGCCTTGTAGATACCAAATGCCCTGGGCTCCTTTATATCCTTACCTATGAAGAATCTGGTGACATTTTCCGGAGGAAGATTATGGGATGTATACCATGCCTGCAGCTCTTCTATAGTCTGGGGCTGCTCCGATGCTGTGCGGTTAATGGTGGGCATTGAGCCTCCGCAGAAAGGACAGTAATTAAGATTGTCATCGATCATCTGATCGCAGTAATTACATTTAACCTTCATCACTCTCCTCCTTTCTCTTTGCCGTGAAGAAGCGAAGTAACATTTTTTTCAAACGCTTCACCGTCCGTCATGTCTGTTTCAGACCATTCAATGGCGGTATCATTTCTCCGTGTCTTAACAAAAAAGACAACGGCCATAACGGTCATAAGTACAGCATAGATGATAAATATCACTATAAATAATGTGATCCGGGATGAAAGGCAGAATTCATAAAATCCGTGAAGTACTATGGGAATCAGAACAGCCTCGCACATATGCTGCTTTTTATCCGACTTATCGCCCTTAATGTCAGCAAGCTTTGCAAGTCCGTAAAAATAGCCCATAAAGATCGAAATAAAGACCTGGGCAATAACCGGAAGGATCAGCTTTAAAGGTTCAACCTCAGATCCGTACCTGATCATGTAGAAGATGTTTTCTGCGATCAAAAATCCGACGGACACCGTAACGGCATAGACAATGGCATCAAAAGTGTAGTTAAAATCTTTATCCTTCCATGTAAGCAGTTTTAACACCATAAATCTGCAGCCTTCCTCTATAAGAGCCGTAAAAATAAAGGCATCAAAAAATGAGTAAAGCAGGATGTGTGTACCGTTATAGGTGCTTTCAAGAAGCCTGATCCCAAGAGTTCTGAGCAGGATGTCCACAAGCATCACCAATACTCCCGACACAAAGAGTTTCAAAAGAAGCACAGGGGATTCCTTTTCCACGGTATCCAGTTTCCACACGGCATAGAACAAAATGATACCCGGTATCAAAGCAAGAGCAAGCATTTTATACCTCCGTTCAGATGTATTTACAACAATAATATAATACCACAGCATTTGAGGGCTGTGGTATATACAATAATTTCAAAGATTAATCTTATCTGATTTTGAAGGATTTTAAAATTTTCCGTTAAGGAACGGAATAATCCACAGAATCCGCAAATTCAAGGAAATAAGTAAGGGGAACAAACTGATCCAGGTATATCAGCTCAGGTCCGTCAGCATAAGTGGTTCCCCAGATGAATCCAAGGAAATTACCGTATTTATCAAAGCATGGGGAACCGCTGCAGCTGCCCACGGCATTCTTCATTTCTCCTACCACCATATGTGAGGAGGCAGAAATCCTCTTTTCTACATCTTCATCATAATGATATGCAGTCTTTTCATAACAGTCGGTAAACATCACGGTGTTTTCAAGAACGATATCCTTCTGACACCTGCGCCAGGACTGGGTATTCATAAGGAACATATCTCCTGCTTTCAGATTTTTAAAAGCAGCCGGATCGATATGGACTTCCCTGAACATCAGCAGTTCATCCAAGTCAAAATATGATATGGGCACCGCAAACATCTGCTGGTCGTACTGGAGATATCCGTTTGCAACGGCATCCCATTCAGGATGGCACTTAATGTAAATGATGTCACCGGAAGGTATCTCGGTCATATTGTCATAACAGTCATATATGCACAGGGTTTCGGCGCTGTCCACAGGGCAGTGCTTATTTGTGAAAAAGAAAAGATAATCCTCCGTCACCCTGTAAAGGAAACAACTGCATGCACCGTCATCATATGCCGCTCCGAATGATGTGGGGGAAGTAAGCTCTGTCAGCGCATTTATATCCTCCGCTTCATCCCCGGCAAGGGCATCATAACCGAAATAACCATGTGAAATAAGAAAACTTATCGCATCCCGGTCCACGGTAAATCCGTAATCATTCTTTTCAAAGCTGCCCACGAAAACTGTTATTGTTTCCTCTGCCGTAATCTGATCATCATCCGTAACGGAATATGTAACCTCATAGCTGCCTTTTCTGTCAGGATCAAACCCACCATCACTTGCTATGATGATCCTGTCTGTTATATCCTGCCCCTTTGCATCCTCCGCATAAACAAGATCATTTAGTGAAAACCCTGTTCCGGTTTTATATTTCCTGTCACTTAGCATGACAAAATGCGGGGGTTCAGGGCATTCAGACTCTTTTGACGCTTCGGGTTCTTCGGTTTCTTCCAGCTCTTTGGTCTCTTCTTGCTCTACAGTCTCTTCAGGTGTGGGGACCGCATCTGCTGTAAGCTGCGTGCTTTCGGTCTCCGTTTTTTTGTTTTCCGTTTCAGCGTTAAAAAACATCAAACATATCACAGCAAACAGCGTCAGCCCTGCCATAAGAAAAAGCGTTATCAAAATTATGGAGTTATGCTTTTTATTTCTCACTTAAATGTTCTCCTCCTTGGGGCCAACCATCCTTTACAGGCATCCATATTATATGATAATCAACAAAGACGGACAATCAGGCCCGGCTAAGATCACACAAATAAAAAGAGGCTGTCGATGAACTGTCCCCGGCACCGCAGTTATATATTAAGTTTGCGCTGCCCGTCTGAGCAGGTGCGGAGTATCCGAGCATAAATCGGTTCTCGAGGGCAGTTGTCTACGCGTTCGAAAGACACGAACACTGCAGTTCGCGCATATTAGCGCGAACGTCGCGAGTTGCCCGAGGGCGATTTTGTTCTTTGCGAGG
>CAMPAP010000023.1 GCA_946631935.1 uncultured Lachnospiraceae bacterium
ATGACCGAAGTTAAGGTAACCTGCAGATTTGAGCCTTCAAAGATAAATGCGGCTACTAAAGCAGAGTCAGTACCCGCCCGGAAAAAAGAAGCTGCAGAGCCCAAGGGAGAACCCAAGGAATTCGGATTTGTTGCGGTAAGTGCCGGCGAAGGCCTTGCTGAGATCTTCAGAAGCCTTGGTATCGATTACGTAATAGAAGGCGGTCAGACCATGAACCCTTCAACTGCGGATATTCTCGATTCCGTAGAAAAGGTTAACGCAAAGACCGTATTTGTCCTTCCCAATAATAAGAACATTATTATGGCAGCCAACCAGGCAAGGGATCTTACAACCGATAAGGATGTACTTGTGATCCCCACCAGGACAATTCCCCAGGGTATCACAGCAGCTATTAATTTTAACGAGACATCTTCCGCAGAAGCTAATGAGCAGGCTATGATGGAAGCCCTTGCAACCGTTAAGACCGGTGAGATCACCTATGCCGTAAGAGATACCAGCATTGACGGCCATGATATCAAAAAGGGCGATTATATGGGGATCGGAGACAAGACCATTCTTTCTGTGGGAACAGATATGAATACAGTCATTGAAGAGATGATATCCGCAATGGTTGATGATACATCAGAACTTATCAGTCTCTACTTCGGTTCGGATGTTGAAGAAAGCGATGCGGAAAAAGTCAAAGAACAGATTTCCGCGAAATTCCCCGGTCTTGATGTGGATATTCAGAACGGCGGACAACCGGTTTATTATTACATCGTTTCTGTTGAATAACCCCGTCTTGAATTTTTTAAAGACTTATCAAGTGGTTTTTTTAACTATATTGCATTCATTATAATTACAAAGAAGGTTCAATATGAACCTTCTTTTAATTTGTGTATAAAAAATGATCATTAATTATAATACTCCCGTAACAGATATAAAGGGAGTCGGACCGAAAACTGCAGAGCACTTGGGTAAACTCGGTATCATAACCATGGGAGATCTTCTTTCATATTTTCCCAGATCTTACCTTGTCTACGGCGGGCTCAAAAATATTTCCGAACTTGCAGACGATGAAATGGCTGCCGTGCGGGTCAGGGTGGATATGGTCGGAAATATCCGCAGAGTAAAAAACAATATGTCCTTACTTACCCTGGAAGTCAGTGATGATTCCGGGAATATGGTCATAAAATATTTTAATATGCCTTTTATGGCTAAGGCAGTAAGAAAAGGCGGATATTATATCTTTCGCGGAAGAGTTGCAAAAAACGGAAGAGAAATATCCATGGTCCAGCCAAAAAAATATTCAGGTGATGAATACAGCGCTTTATCGGGAAGCTATCAGAGTATTTACCCTCTGACCAAGGGACTTTCCAATTCCCAATTATCAAAAGCTGTGAAAAAATCTCTTGAAATGGCTGATTTTTCCGAGGATTATCTTTCCGGGGACGAAAGAGACTATCTGGGGCTTCCTGATATTAAGTGGGCTTACAGAAATATCCATGATCCGGGTTCCGATTCGGATGCCATGCTTGCAAGAAGAAGGCTTTCGTTTGATGAGATGTTTTTCTTCGTTATGTATCTGAGGAAAAACCGTGAGCTGATAAAGGACAGGGAAAATACCTGTCCCATGGTTGAATCGGCTGAAGTCACAAGACTTATTGAAAAGCTTCCCTACAAGCTTACAAAAGGACAGACGAAAGCCTGTAAGGACATTATCTCCGATATGACAGGAAAGCACCTGATGAACAGGCTGGTTCAGGGAGATGTCGGAAGCGGCAAGACCATTGTATCTGTGATAGCACTTTTAAATGCAGTATCAAACGGATATCAGGGCGCACTTATGGCGCCGACAGAAGTACTTGCGGCGCAGCATTACAGAACCGTATCGGATCTTACAAAAATGTACGGTCTGCCTTTTAAAACGGTACTTTTGACAGGTGCGGTAAAAGCGTCCGATAAGAAAAAGATTTATTCGGATATCGCATCCGGAGAAGTAAATCTGATAATCGGCACACATGCACTTATACAGGATAATGTGGTTTATAAAAATCTCGGGCTTGTTGTTACGGATGAACAGCACAGATTCGGTGTAAGGCAGAGAGAAAACCTTGCTTCAAAGGGGGCCGGGCCTCATATCCTTGTAATGAGCGCAACTCCCATTCCAAGGACCATGGCCATCGTCCTGTACGGCGATCTGAGCATTTCCGCAATAAAAGATATGCCTGAAGGAAGAAAACCCATAAAGACCTGCGTTGTGGGTGAAAGCTACAGGCCTTCGGCAGTAAGCTTCATAAAAGAAGAGATTGGAAAAAGCCATCAGATTTATATAATCTGTCCCATGGTTGAAGCATCCGATGAGGATGAAGCTGATCCCGAACTTAAAAATGTCATTGAATATACTGACAGGCTTAAAAGCATTCTCGGAGAAAGATACAGGATCTCTTATTTACACGGCAGGATGAAGCCCCAGGACAAAGACTTTATCCTTAGTGAATATGCAAGGGGAAATATCGATATTTTAGTCTCAACCACTGTTATAGAGGTGGGAGTCAATGTTCCGAATGCCACCGTCATGATGGTTGAGAATTCCGAAAGGTTCGGCCTTTCACAGCTTCACCAGCTGAGGGGAAGAGTAGGAAGAGGCGAAAGTCAGGGCTATGCCATATTCATGACTTCAAAAAGTGATGAGAAGACCATGGAAAGGCTTGGGATCCTGGCTAAGACAAATGACGGTTTTGAGATCTCTTCACATGACCTTAAAACAAGAGGGCCGGGTGAACTGTTCGGTGTAAGGCAGAGCGGAGAACTTTCCTTCAGGGTAGCCGATATTTTTGCTGATGCGGATCTTCTTCAGAAGGCATCCGATCATGCTGACAAAATACTTGATTCGGACAGACATTTGTCTGCTCCCGAAAATAGATCATTAAAAAACGAGCTGGAATTCTTCGGCAGAAATTATCTGGATTTCAGAACTATTTAGAGAGGATTAAAAACAAATGTCACGAAAGATTGCCGTAGTTACAGATTCTAACAGTTCCATGTCTTTTGAGGAGGCAAAGGATCTTGGTATTTACATGATCCCAATGCCATTCTTCATCGGAGGCAAAGAATACCTTGACGGTATTGATATCACACAGGAACAGTTCTATGAGAGATTAAAGGGAGGAGAGGACATTCATACTTCACAGCCTTCCCCCGATAATGTCATGAAGATTTGGGACGAAGCCTTAAAGGAATATGACGAAGTAATACATATTCCCATGTCAAGCGGTCTTTCCGGATCCTGCGGTTCGGCATATCTTCTTGCCCAGCATTATAATGACAAAGTACATGTAGTGGATAATCAGAGGATCTCCATCACTCTCAGACAATCCTGCATTGATGCTCTTGCTCTTATTGATAAGGGTATGACAGGAAGACAGGTCAAGGATGAACTCGAGAGAGTAAAGCTTGAGAGCAGCATATATATTATGATCGATACTCTTCATTATCTGAAAAAGGGCGGAAGACTCACCCCTGCAGCTGCCGCAATAGGAACACTTTTAAAGATCAAGCCCGTTCTTCAGATCCAGGGGGATAAACTTGATTCCTTTGCAAAGACAAGGACTGTGCAGGGCGGTAAGGAAATAATGATAAACGCCATCAAGAGTGATATGGAGAAAAGATTCGGCTGCACGGATAAATGCCATAACGTAAATCTTGCTATTGCCTATACGGATGATCCTTCTGCAGGCGAGGAATTCTTAAAGGAAGTTGATGCCGCAATGCCCGGTTATGATATAATCGCAAGACCCCTGTCACTTTCCATCTCATGTCATATAGGTCCCGGCGCAATAGCTGTTGGGGTATCCAAATTAATTTAATTTTAATTGTTATTGAATTAAAAATTTCATTTCGGTTTACATAAAAAATCCACTAAATATAGTGGATTTTTATTGTTTGAAGTCTAAATATATGATAAAATATTATGGCTGTTGGTATGCGTGCTGAGTTTCACGTAAAACAGGCACCATTAATGCAATTTGCGATTCAAAAGCTTATATTTTTTGCTTTTTTGTTCTAAGGAGTTAATTTATGTCACCCAAAAAAGGTTTTGAAGAATATAACGAAAGCAGTATTACAGTCCTTGAAGGCCTTGAAGCTGTAAGAGTCCGTCCGGGAATGTACATCGGTTCAGTATCCACCAAGGGACTCAACCATCTTATCTATGAGATAGTAGATAACTCGGTTGATGAACATCTTGCGGGCTTTTGTGACACCATTAAGGTCACGCTTGAAAAAGACGGATCATGTACCGTATCCGATAACGGAAGAGGAATTCCCGTAGGAAGGCATGAAAAGGGAATTTCTGCAGAAAGACTTGTTCTTACTACGCTTCATGCCGGCGGAAAATTTGACAACAATGCATACAAGACCAGCGGCGGTCTTCACGGTGTGGGTTCATCCGTTGTTAATGCGCTTTCTTCCAGATTCGATATCACAATAAAAAGAGAAGGAAATATTTACAAGGACTCTTATGAAAAGGGAGAACCGAGGGTTGAACTTGTTGACGGACTTCTTCCTTCCCAGGGAAAGACAAGGGACCATGGAACCACCATTAATTTTCTCCCCGATGATACTATTTTTGACAGGACCAGGTTCAAGGAAGATGAAGTAAAATCCAGACTTCATGAAACAGCATATCTAAATCCCGGTCTTACCATAGAGTATTCAGACTTAAGAGGCGAAGAGCCGGAGAATATAAGCTTTCACGAACCCGAAGGCATCGTTGGCTTTTTAAAGGATTTAAATAAGATGAAGGAGCCTGTGACGGAGATCGTATCCATTTCAGGCGAATCCGACGGCATTCAGGTTGAGATAGCATTCCAGTATGTAAATGAGTTCCACGAAAATGTACTGGGTTTTTGTAATAATATCTATAACTCTGAAGGCGGAACCCATCTTACAGGATTTAAGACTCAGTTCACTACAGTCATTAATTCCTATGCAAGACAGCTTGGAAATCTTAAGGATAAGGATGCCAATTTTTCCGGAACAGAAGTAAGAAACGGTATGACTGCCGTTGTTTCCATAAAGCATCCCGCACCTACATTTGAAGGCCAGACAAAAACAAAGCTTGATAACCAGGATGCATCAAAAGCTGTTGCAAAAGTAACAGGAGATGAAGTTGTAAGGTATTTTGACAGACATCTTGATGTGCTTAAGGCCGTCATAGAAAGCGCGGATAAAGCTGCCAAGATCAGAAAAGCCGAAGAAAAAGCAAGGACTAATCTTTTATCCAAACAGAAATTTTCCTTTGACTCAAACGGAAAGCTTGCTAACTGTATTTCAAAAGAAGCGGATAAATGCGAGATCTTCATTGTAGAGGGAGATTCCGCAGGCGGTTCTGCAAAGACGGCCCGTGACCGTATGTTTCAGGCAATCCTTCCCATTCGCGGAAAGATACTGAACGTTGAAAAAGCATCCATCAACAAGATACTTGAAAATGCCGAGATCAAATCAATGATCAACGCGTTTGGATGCGGTTTTTCCGAGGGCTACGGCAATGATTTTGATATTTCAAAACTACGTTATAACAAGATAATCATCATGGCCGATGCGGATGTTGACGGAGCCCATATTTCTACACTGCTTCTTACTCTTTTTTACAGGTTTATGCCGGATCTTATCTTTGAAGGGCATGTATATATAGCAATGCCTCCCCTCTACAAGGCAATGCCTTCTAAGGGGCAGGAAGAATATCTGTATGATGACAAGGCTCTTGAAAAGTACAGGGCAAAACAAAAAGGGCCCTTTACTCTTCAAAGATACAAGGGTCTTGGTGAAATGGATCCGGATCAGCTTTGGGAGACTACTCTGGATCCTTCAAGAAGAAGGCTTAAGCTTGTGGAGATCGAAGATGCAAGGATGGCATCCGAGACAACAGAGCTTCTTATGGGTAATGATGTTCCTCCCAGAAAGACTTTCATTTACGAACATGCAAATGATGCAAATCTTGATATCTAATTTTTAAGGATCGTTTTTGATATGGAAGAAAAGATAATAAAAACAGAATACTCCGAGGAAATGCAGAGGGCATATGTGGATTATGCAATGAGCGTCATTGTATCCCGTGCGCTTCCTGATGTCAGGGACGGACTTAAGCCCGTTCAGAGACGAACTCTGTACGATATGAGAGAGCTTGGGATTCTTTATGACAGACCCTACAGGAAGAGCGCCCGTATTGTCGGTGATACCATGGGTAAATATCACCCCCACGGAGATTCATCCATATATGAAGCTCTTGTTGTAATGAGCCAGGATTTTAAGAAGGGTCTTCCTCTTATTGACGGCCACGGTAACTTCGGAACCATCGAAGGAGACGGCGCAGCTGCAATGCGTTATACCGAAGCCCGTTTAAAAAAGATCACCCAGCTTGCTCTTTTGGATGACCTTGATAAGGATACCGTTGATTTTGTTCCAAACTTTGACGAGACCGAAAAAGAACCCGAGGTTCTTCCCTGCAGGATCCCAAATCTTCTCATCAACGGATCTGAAGGAATTGCTGTAGGTATGACCACCAACATACCTCCTCATAATTTCGGAGAGACCATTGATGCCATGAAGGCTCTTATCATGAATGAGGAGATTTCCACAAGGGAACTGATGAGATATATCAAAGGTCCGGATTTTCCCACAGGCGGCATCGTTATCAATAAAGATGACCTTAAAGATATCTATGAGACCGGTAACGGTAAGATAAGGATCAGAGGCGTTGCAAATGTCGAAAAGCTCAAAAACGGCCATCAGAATGTAGTAATAACCGAGATCCCTTATACCATGGTAGGTGCGGGGATAGGCAAATTTTTGTCAGAAGTTGCGGCTCTTTCGGAAAGCAAGAAGACCCAGGATATCGTTGATATCTCAAACCAGTCTTCCAAGGAAGGTATCCGTATAGTTATTGAGCTTAAAAAAGATGCGGATGCCGAGAACTTCATCAATCTTCTTTACAAAAAAACACATCTTGAAGATACATTCGGTGTCAATATGCTTGCCATCAAAAACGGCAGGCCCGAGACCATGTCTCTTAAAGACATACTTAAATCCGTAGTTGATTTCCAGTATGAGATCAATACAAGAAAATACAACACACTCCTTAATAAGGAGATGGAGAAAAAAGAGATCCAGGAAGGGCTTATAAAAGCCTGCAATCTCATAGATCTTATAATTGAGATAATAAGAGGATCCAGTGACAGGAAAATGGCTGAAGACTGCCTTGTTAAAGGTATAACTGATGGCATAAAGTTTAAGACCAAGGAATCATCCATCATGGCTTCCCAGCTTCTTTTTACGGAAAAACAGGCAAAAGCCATCCTTGATATGAGACTTTACAGACTGATCGGTCTTGAGATAGCTGCTCTTAATAAAGATCATGAAAATACCCTTGCAAATATCTACAGATATGAGGATATTCTTGACAGAAAAGAGTCCATGGCGCAGGTTATAATCGCTGATCTTGAAGGATTTAAAAAAGAATTTGCCATAAAGAGAAAGACAGTCATTGAAAATGCCGAGGAAGCAGTCTATAAGGAAAAAGAATTCGAAGAGATGGACGTATACTTCCTTATGGACAGATTCGGATACTGTAAGATGATCGACCAGGCTACCTTCGATCGGAATAAAGAAGCCATCGATGAAGAGTGCAAATTTGACATACGAATCAGAAATAACGGCAGAATGGCCATATTTACCGAAAAAGGCCAGATGCATACCCTGAAGATGATGGATCTTCCCATGTCGAAATTCAGGGATAAGGGAATTCCCGTAGATAATCTTACCAATTACGATTCGTCTGATGATATGATCATTTTCGCAGAGGACCTTTCCACGGTTCTTCTTGGAAAATATCTGTTTGTCACTGCAGACGGTATGTGTAAGGTTACAAGCGGAACTGAATTTGACGTAAGCTCAAGAAGGACCGTCCAGGCCACAAAACTTAATGATGAAGACAGGATAGTCAGCATCAGAAAAGTAAGAAACGAAGAAAATGTAATCCTTCAGTCCTCAAACAACTATTTTATAAGATTCCTTCTTTCGGAGATACCGGAGATGAAAAAGACCGCTGCAGGTGTTAAGGGCATGCGACTTGACGGAAAAGAAAAGGTTGAGAATGCATTTATTACCGAAACGGTATCG
>CAMPAP010000024.1 GCA_946631935.1 uncultured Lachnospiraceae bacterium
AAGTTCGTACTCAAGTACCGTGTCTCCCTTGACGCTTTTATCTGCAAAGCTTTTAAAATGATGGACCATATATGCTGCTGACAAAAACTTCCTGCTTCCGGCTTCAAGGCCGTTCTCAAAAAGCTCGGCTATCGCGGAAAGGCCCGAATCCTCATCTGCACTTTCAAGCAATTCTCCCCCGCTTTTATCCTCAAGGGTTTCATTGATACTCCCGCCATCTTCCGTACCGCTTTCCTCCAGCTCATACCAAAGGCTAGGAAGCAGCTCCGATATCAGCTGATTCTCCGACACTTCGGTCCCGCTTTTTAAGAAAAGTTTCAGATAACCGTCAGCTATATTGCTTTCAAACTCCGATATAAGTTTATTCTCGATCACGCTTTCCTTCAGTTCCGAATAATCAAACGAAAATCCCGAATAGCTGAAGCTTTTAAAGGTATCCCCCGTGCCTTTAAGCCTTTCTATCCTGTCTGCGATGCTTGCCGCACTGTCATCCTCGGGCCATACAAAGGCTGTGGCATCCACCTTATTTAACACGCCGATATCATATTCAGCAGTCCTTTTGATCCCGGCAAAATCCGTGATCTTTATCCTTCCGTCCCCGCGACCCACATATGTCTTCATATAGTCAAGCGAATCCGTAAGTCCCGCCTTCATATCCTTGCTTAAGATCGGATCGACTGTTTTTAACAATTCTTCATATCCGTCCACCAGAGGTCTTACTGCCTCCTGTTTTCTTCCCACGTCATCCACAATTTCGCAGACCTGCTGTAATTTATCATACGTATCCGAGTACAGATCAAGCAGTAGATCGGCTTTCCCTTTACATTCCGCAGCCTGCAGTTCCAGTTGTTCCAATATTTCCTTTAGCTTTCCCTCAAGTTCATCCGCCTTCTTTTCAGCATCATCCGCTTTTTGTTTCAGCTCGGGCAGTTCTGTGCCCAGCTGTTCCATTTTAGTTTTAAGAGTATCAGCTTGTCTTTTCTCGCGTTCGATCTGGGGAGTACGCTTATTTTTTACTCTTTTAGCCTTCTTTTTATCTCCCGATTCCTCAGCCTCTCTTATCTCTTTCTCATAACCTGCTATTTTTTCCAATATGGTTTCCAATTCTTCTTCGGCAGCCTCAAGCTCATCTTCCTTCAGGTCATACTGCTCCTTACAGCTTTTAGCCTCATCCTCCAGAACCTTAAGTCTGGCCCTGCTTTCCTCGGATTCATCAAGCTTCTTTTTATGCTCTTTAAGGCTTTTCTCATAATCCGTCACCAGTGATACGGGATCAAGGTATTTTCCCGCGACTTTTTCATATACCGACGGCTTATTGATCCCCGTGCTGCTCATACTCACGCTTCCGACAAAAAACCGTTTGATAAATTTATCCTCTATACTGTATCCCAAAAGTGAAGAAGCCTTGGTCCCAAGCGTTAAGTTCACACCGTCTATAAGTTTCATCAGTTCAAGCGTATACATATCTATAACGGAGAGTTCATCCTCGATACCCATCTTCCGCTCCATGATCTTAGTGATGGTCTTCTGATCACCTAAGGACCTTATCCTGTCAAATATCTCTTCGATGATATCTTCAGCCACTCCGAACTTTTCGTAATCCACTGCCTGCGTGATAAACTCGTATCCCGATCTGTCCATCAACATCTGAAGCCCGTATGTTTTTACGCTTACCTCATTAAAACCCCAGACATTTTCCCCCATATACTTTTCGAGCCGTCTCTCCAGTTCATCCACATCCTGTGTTTTATTGCCAAACCCGGTATCAAGTGCAAATATATGATATTCCTCAAGCAGCGGCCCGAAGTAATCCCCCATTACAGACTCGGTCGAGGTTTTAAGCAGCATTTGCGCATAGGACGCAGAGGCAGCCCTTCTGGCTCCCTCAAGGAATACAAGTATAAGAGAAAGGATCAGTATAAGTACCAGAGCTAAGAAGACACAGATCGTCCCGTCCGTTCTTTTTCCGTCCATAATCCTAAAACTGTCCCGTCACAGAGAATCCGTGCCGGATGTGATAGATTCAAACGCTTTGTTGATTATCTCGATTATCTTGTCTTTAAAGATGATCACGAGCGCCACGAGGACCACGAGTATCAACACAATTTCGACCACACCTATACCTCTGTTGTCGCTTGCGAGGCTCATTCCCCTACTAACACCTCTGTTAACACCGCTGTTAACACACCTGTTATCATCCCTATTTTCATTTTTGTTATTATTATCATGTCTCATATCGATCAAAACATTGTCCAAACGTTTATTATACATTTTTCCCTCCTGTATTTAAAAAGAGCTGAAGGCAGGTACCACCACTATGGCGATAACAAGTATCAGCATTCCGAACATCGGAAGCAACAGCTTTGTTCCGGTTTCCTCGCCTTTTTTCCTGACGTTTTCCCTGCGTTCCGCAAAACTTTCCTTTGATTCGGATTCAAGTATCTCGATAATACCCGAACTGCCTCTTTTTATGTTTCTGGCAAGCAGGGTTCCGAACCGGTTATAGGCCGGCACCGAACATCTGGTACCGAATCTTTCATATACTTTTACCTCGGGTATACCCAGCTGCATCTCCCTGTCGGATATAAGCATTTCTTCGTATGCAAATCTCATGCCTGTTTTTTTGTTACCGTTCTTCTTCTCCCCTCCTTCATCTCTTTCCCTCTTTTTCCGGTAATCCGAGCATATCTTATTCCAGGCACCCCTGCATGTCATGCCCGCAGTGATCAGCATCACGAATTTACTGATGATGTCCGGATAATCCTGCATCATCTGTTCTATACGTTTTTTCTGTTTTTTATGTATGTCCTGTTTCATTGCCGGAAGTACCGCACCTGCAGCTATCAGACCTATGATCAGGAACATAACGGAAGTATTGTCTTCCTCTTCATTCCAGGACAGTTCCTTATCTCCTATTCTTTCAGGAAGCTCATAATAGTTCTCCGTCCTTGTCGCTATATCAGCTTCCTTCAGGGTTTCTTCCAGTTCTTCCAGAAATCTGTCTTTCTCAGTCACATCCGGCGGATATATCATTATGTCCAGATAATAATCCCATAAC
Organism: uncultured Lachnospiraceae bacterium; assembly: GCA_946631935.1. GTDB lineage: Bacteria > Bacillota > Clostridia > Lachnospirales > Lachnospiraceae > AC2028. The sequence goes on from CAMPAP010000024.1 coordinate 3,059, forward strand.
CGGTCAAAATAAGTCAGTTCTGCGTGCAGGGTGGCCGGGACAGGCTCGGTATAGTCTTTATTCTTTACTTTACCATCGACACTTAAAAACCAGGAATTGTCATCCGTCCAATTTATTCTTACCGAGGTGCCCGGGATTTCGGTTATAAGGTTAATTTTCCCCCGCACGCATTCAGCCGACTCATTTGGATCAAATATCATTTTATCTATATAATACTGTGCCTCCGCTTTAAGCTTTTCAAATTCCTCACCTTTTAACTCACGTTCACTGACCCTGACTGTATAATCCTGTTCATCGGTAAGGACACTCTTCAGGATCAGATTGTACTTTTCATCACCCTTCCCGGCTTCATTTCTTTTCAGATGATTGTTATCTGTCAAGATGCTTTCACGCGAAAAGGTATAAAGAAAGCATACTAAAAATGTCAGTCCGAGTACCGTCAAAACCGAAGCTATGCATTTGCATCCCTGTTTTTTCCGGGCATTTTCCGGGCGTTCATCCACATAAATCTCCCTTAAAATGTCCATATTGCCGAAAATATCCTCTTTTTTATTCTTTTTTATAATGTCGTATATAACAGAGGCCAGAGGATACAGACTTTTCAAAGGATGCTCGTCGCTCTCCAGTCCTTTAAAAGAAGCGTCCTTCTTATTGCAGACTGCAGCCCCGGCAATGATAAGTATCGGTACCGCCAACAAAAAATACATTTGTCCCTCCTTACATTTCGATTTTTACTACATGGTCGGAAATCCTGCAAAGCAGCAGATATAGCACAAGTACTATCGTCATAAAAACTATCCCGAACAGATTGCCGTACAGTGCAGCTACCATATCCGGCGAAAATACTCTTAAATATATAAGTATTCCGAACGGGATAAGTTTCATAATGTCAGCTTCATACTTTTTCGAAGCAATGACCGTACGCAGTTCTCTTTTGAGTTCAACACGTGTATGTATGACATCCGCGGTTGATTTTATAATAAGTATCAGATTGCCTCCGGTCCTTTTCGCGGTGGCAAATATATCAGCGAAGCTTTTTATATCATCCACTCCGCTCCTTAAAGAAAAATCAAGAAATATCTCCTCTACCGTCCTGTTGTTTTCTACAGCTGAAATAATCCCCCGCATTTCCTTCATGATAAGATCTTCCTCATTATAAGAAAGTTTCATATCAAGGTACGCTTCCTTCAATGCATTTTCTATAGAATACCCCGATTCCAATGCACTGCTGATGCAGTTGATGCAGTCCTTAAATTGCATATTAAGTTTCCATTTTCTGGCTTCCTTCAGTTTATTTTTGGTCACAGCCAGATGATAAGGGATATAAGGAAGAAGAAGGAGTGCAAAAAACAAACTGTTGTAACAAAGGATCGCCAGGAACACTATTATACCCAGCGGGATAAGGATGTTCTTTATCAATTCCTCGCGTGTAAATGTATAGTTTTCATAATCCGGCACTGATGAGTTTTTCCGTATTTTTGAGTCCGTTCCCGACTTTTTTAAGACTTCCGGTAACACGGCCATTTTTCTCACCCTCCTCCACATACCTAAAGCACGGGTTTAAGACTACCTCATTGTTTTCAAAGCCGGCGACTTCCGTTATTTCTATGACCTTTCTGCTTTTATCGCGGAACCTTCCGAGCTGTATTATTATGTCTATGGCAGAAGATATCTGTCTTCTTACGGCCAAAAGCGGGATATCCGCACCTAAAAGCACCATGGTCTCCATACGGGAAAGCATATCTCTTGTCGAATTGGCATGTCCTGTCGACATGCCCGAATGTCCTGTATTCATAGCCTGCAGCATATCAATGCATGCTGCGTCCCTGACTTCCCCGACGATTATCCTGTCAGGTCTCATTCTTAAGGAACATTTTATAAGATCTCTGATGGTAATCTCGTTTTTTCCTTCAACATTTGCGTTACGTACTTCCAGGCTTACAAGATTCGGGATGCTCCTTATCTGAAGCTCTGCCGAATCTTCTATCGTTATAACTCTCTGATCATGTGGGATATAATTTGATAATGCATTTAAGAATGTTGTTTTTCCGGATCCCGTACCTCCGGAAACAAAAATATTGTAGCCTGCAACAACAAGCTTTTTTAAGAACTCCGCAGCCTCTTCGGTAAGTGAACCGTATTCTATGAGTTTAGGTATAGTCATTACTTCCTGCGGAAATTTTCTGATGGTTATGACCGGCCCGTTTATGGCAATGGGCGGCAAGATCATATTAACTCGGGAACCGTCCTGTAATCTCGCATCAACTATGGGGCTTGCTTCATTTATTATCCTGTTCGAACCGGCGGCGATCTTCTGTACCACGTCATCAAGTTTTTCTTTTGTGTCAAAGCATATGTCACGCCGGTTAAGCGCCCCGTTCTTTTCTATAAAAATATCATCGGTCCCGTTAACCATTATCTCGGTAATGGTACTGTCGTCCAAAAGCTCCTGCAGCACGTCAAGTCCCCTGATCGCTGCATATATATAAGCCTTCAGCCTTAGTTTTTCTTTAAGTGAAAGATAGTGCTCTCCACAGTATCCGAGTACCGTGTCCGCTATATCGGCGTTGATCTCGTCATCATCCACTATCCCCTTATTCTGTGCACGGCGTACCACTTCATTGCACAGTCTTTTTCTTTCATCTTTATCTAGTATATCTTATTCCCTCTTTCTTTTATATATTTACCCAGCCTTCCGGAAAGCAGTGCTTCAAACCCGTAATCTCCCTTCAGGCACTCATCATCCGGTATGCAGATTTCTGCAGTTTTATCCAGTAAATCTCCTTTTCCGCAATAAATGAGCTGTCTTTTCCACTCCTTAAGCTTCTTACGGCTCCCGGCCTCTTCCTTATATGGTGTGAAAATCCTTCCGGCTGCAAGCAGCACCTCCATGCTGGCAGCTCCGATGATCCCTACATCGAAAACCACACTGTTAAATGTTCCGTCACCGCATACATTTTCTACAAGGTCATGCATATTTTCAGGAGACATATCATACAGGTCAAACCAGTGCGATACTCCGTTTATACACTCCAGATTACCCTTTTTGATAGTAAATTTTTTAAGGAATTCCATAAGATGCGGCTGCATGCCGTTCAGATAAAAGATAACATCCGTAAGGTCTTTCCCCGCAGGATTCTTCTCCTCGCCGGGAAGTGTAAAAAACGGATCAAAACTGATAAACAGAGTATGCTCTCTCTCCGCAAGATATGCGGCCAGTGCAAGTGCAAAGGTAGAGCTGTAGCTTCCCCCTACAGGACTGCAGACACAGAATATATTTTTAGGCTTCACACCTGTATCCCCTGTTTTGATATCGGTCTTTAAGGCTGCATTGAACCTCTTCATTATCTCTTTCATGATATCATCCGATGACTGGTACTTAAATATGATATTACTCTGTTCCGCCACATCACGGGCCGTACTGGCCTCGGAGAGTCCGCATATCACTGTGGCTGAGGAATCCTTCATGCATTCGGGAAGTATCGCCTCATCACATAGCAGTACATCTATCCTGTTTTCCTTTATATAATCCTCGTAGGCGTTCTTCTCGGTAAATATAAGTATCTGAAAGATAACCTCGTCACTTTTGTTCAGGTTCTTTGCCAGTTCTTCTGCATACTCCCTGTCTTCTGTACGAATCGCCATTATTCTTTTCATGCTCAAACCTGTGCTAAAAAAGCATCCTTTCCGGGCACAGCACCCCTTTTCAACTTGCAATTTCCGAAAAAAAGGCGCAAAAATAAAACCCTGATATGATTTAAAAATGTGGGAGGCTCCTGTGGACGGAATAAAGAAACAAAAACCTTCAAAAATCAAACAGTAAAATAATAAAAATGTGAATAATAAAACTAAACTACTAAAAACTATGAAATAATTACTAAAAAAACTATAGAATAAAATGATATTGCCATCTGTTTACGACAGTAATATAATACTCCTTAAATGCCCCGTTGTCAATAAAAATATAATTTTTTTTAATTTAAGTTGCATATTTGAATTCTTTGTAATATAATCAACTCTAATGTAAAAATAGCAATGTATATAATGTATAAAAATACATTAACTAAGAAAGGAAAAGCCGGGGATCCGGCCGGAGAAAACATGAACTACGCTGAGGAATCACTGAAGAAACACTATGAATGGAAGGGCAAGATAGAAGTTATCTGCCGTGCACCGTTAGAGACGAGGGAAGACCTTTCCCTTGCATACACACCCGGTGTCGCACAGCCCTGTCTTGAGATACAGAAGGATGTGGATAAGAGTTATGAGCTCACCCGCCGTTCCAATCTCGTCGCAGTCATTACCGACGGTACCGCAGTACTCGGCTTAGGTGATATAGGTCCCGAAGCAGGCATGCCTGTCATGGAGGGCAAATGTGCACTCTTCAAATCCTTCGGCGATGTGGATGCCATCCCGCTCTGTGTAAAGTCAAAGGATGTGGATGAGATCGTAAAGACCGTAAGTCTCATCTCAGGCTCCTTCGGCGGAGTAAACCTTGAGGATATTTCAGCTCCGAGATGTTTTGAGATAGAAAGAAGGCTTAAAGAGATCTGTGACATCCCGATTTTCCATGATGACCAGCACGGTACCGCAGTAGTCGTACTTGCTGCCATGATGAACGCTTTAAAGATCACAGGCAAAAAGATAGATGATATAAGAGTGGTAACCAGCGGTGCAGGTGCTGCCGGTATCGCCATTATAAAGCTTCTTATAAAAATGGGCTTAAAGGACGTAGTACTCTGTGACAGAAAGGGTGCCATCTACGAAGGCCGTGAGGGACTTAATCCCGAAAAAGAAGAAATGGCAAAGATCACTAACCGTCAGATGAGAAAAGGTACTCTTGCAGACGTGCTTAAGGGTGCAGATGTATTTATCGGTATTTCAGGTCCCGGACTTGTTACCCCCGAGATGGTTAAGTCAATGGCAAAGGATCCCATCCTTTTCCCGATGGCCAACCCCACTCCTGAGATCATGCCCGACCTTGCAAAAGAAGCAGGTGCCGCAGTAGTAGGTACAGGCAGAAGCGATTTCGCCAACCAGATAAACAACGTCTTGGCATTCCCCGGAATCTTCCGCGGTGCTTTGGATGTAAGAGCTTCAGATATTAACGATGAAATGAAGATAGCTGCAGCAAAGGCTATAGCAGAATATATCCCCGAGGATAAGCTTAACCCCGAGTACATCATTCCTTCCGCACTTGACAGGAATGTAGCAAAGGCAGTAGCGGAAGCAGTAGCAAAAGCTGCTAAAGAAACAGGCGTAGCGCGTCTTTAATAAGCATATTTAACGGAGCTTTCCGTTTACCGTATTCTTTAGAAAGGAGTACTGATCAATCATGATGAACCAGAGATCAAAGGCAACAGAATTATCCATAAATCCCAATACCAATCTTCTCGAGCAGGATCCTTATTCTTATCAGCTTCAGGATGTGGCTGAGCCCGAGCTTTTCAGACTTATATATCCGTATTCCGAGGTTCCGAAGGTACCTTTTAACTACCGCCGTGTTCCCATGAACATGCCGGAGGATATCTTCATCACCGACACCTCATTCCGCGACGGACAACAGTCGCGTACTCCCTACACCACCAAACAGATGGTTGACATATATAAGATGCTCCACCGTTTGGGCGGTAAGAAGGGTATGATCCGTCAGACAGAATTTTTCGTATATTCGAAGAAGGACCGCGATGCATTACAGGAA
>CAMPAP010000025.1 GCA_946631935.1 uncultured Lachnospiraceae bacterium
GCCCCGGCAAGCACCTTGCCAAGCTCCGTCAGATAGCTGAAAACCTCTGAATGGTCCCTTGAAGAACCTTCTGACATAGTCTTGTAAAGACTGCTGCAGATGTCGTAGATCTGAGATAAAGTCTGATTTGAGCCGTTATCGGTAGACATATTTTAACCCCCTCTGTTTTGCGTGATATATTTCATACACAATACGCAGTAATTTTAACATGCAGCGCCCTTAACCTTCAATGAATTTATACATTGCCGAGGTATACAAATCTCAGCTTTTCTCTTGCCACATCCGCCAGTTCGTAAAGTCTTTTTACGTCCGTCGCCGGCCTGTCCGTCATATGAAACCGTGGGAAAAATCTTGTGATATGAAGAGGGATATCGGGACCTGTTTCAACTCCGTCCATGCCACGAAGCCCGGCGATATATGATGATATTTCCCTCATTTCCTCTTTAGAATCGTTTTCACCCGTAACAACCAGTGTTGTAAGCTCGACATGGCATCCTGTAACGGCTTTTTCGATGAATTTTTTCACCATATCCAGGCTTCCTCCAAGGATTTTGCTGTAGTATTTTTGCGTAAAGCCTTTCAGGTCTATGTTCATGGCATCGATATAAGGAAGCAGCTCATCCAAAACCTCCGGCCCGGCACATCCGTTTGTGACAAGAACATTGACCATTCCCATCTTTCGGACAAGTTTTGCGGTGTCAAGTATATATTCAAATCCGACAAGGGGCTCGTTGTATGTATAAGCCACTCCGATATTGCCTCTGATTTTATTTTTGAGAGCTATATCGGCAAGCTCTTCAGGGGACAGATACTCCGCAGTCTTTTCAAATTCAAAAGCTTCATCCGACCATGAAATCTCGTGATTCTGGCAAAAGGGGCACCTGAGGTTGCATCCGTAACTGCCTGCGGACAGGATATAAGAACCGGGATGAAATCTTTTCAGAGGCTTTTTTTCGATAGGGTCAAGCGCAAGAGATGTGATCTTCCCATAGTTAAGCGGAACCACTCTTCCTTCGGAAACGCCCCTTGCTCCGCAAAAGCCTCTTCCGCCTTCCGGTATTTCACACCCCCTGAAACATACATTACACTTTGCCATACTTCCGCCTTTCCCAAAAAACAGATCCGAAAATATAAAACAGGACAAAGCTGTCCTGTTTTATATCACATAAACTTTCTTAAATACGTTATGAACCCGCCACATTTACAAGATCTTTTATGAGCTGAAGTTCATTTGAATTGATGGTATCATCCACGGAGCAGACAACTGCGATGAAAGCAATAAGTGTTCCAACAAGAGAACTGTCAAAATTGCGGATTATGGTAACAAGGGTATCGTATCCTTCATTATTTGCAACATTTTCAATCATTTTGACAGAATCTTCAACACTCCATTCAACATCAACAGCACTCCATACAGCCTGGATAAGATCCTGTTCCTTAGTTGTAAGCTTTCCGTCAGCTCCGGTAATGGTTCCGAGAATGTAATACAATAATATGGTACCGTTATACTCAGGATCCACCTTCTTAAGATACGGATAAAGCTCCGCAAAATACTTTCCGGCAAGCCCGAATTTTTCACTGCTGTCAAGGTTTACCATTTCCTGAAGCATCGATTCAAAATCATCGGCTGATGAATTTTCACCATAAGCGTTAGCCATAAGCTGAATCCTCCTTTTTTTTGCGTGCTTATTGCACAGTTTTTATGCAGCTTTTTTCATGAATCAAAGAACTGATTTCCATCCCCGGTAACAAGCCTTTCCGACTTCGGGTACTCAAAGATCGCATCGTTATCCGCATTAGCGGACAGATAGTCCGCGATCTTCCTTGCATACCACTTGGCTATCTCCAGATTATGCATCAGATAATTTCCGCAGTTTTCCGGATTGGTCCCGGGAACGGTATCAGCACTTTCAACAGACTTAAATGCCCTGAGCAGAAGGTCAAATATCTCTTTAGGAGCTCTGTTGCCCTTCATTATGAGATAAAAACCGGTAAGGCATCCCATGGGACCCCAATAGATTATCTCATCCTTCCAGTCGGGCTCATTTCTGAGAAATGTTGCTATAAGATGTTCCAGGGAATGCATGGCCGAAACATCGATACAGGGCTCGACATTGGGCCTGGTACATCTGATGTCATATGTTGTGACTTTCTCATTTCCGAGAACATCGACTCTGCTGATAAAAATTCCGGGAACGATCTTTGTATGATCAACTGAAAAACTTGGTATAAGATCCATCTGATACTCCTTTCGTTCTGAAAACGATCAATATATTCCGATGACAAAAACAATACCCGTTTATTGTAACATATCCGGACTTATCTATCAGCATTTATCTTTAAAATAGCAGTCTGGATCCGGCGGGGATCTTTCTTGTAAAAAATGTGCTTAATGCAAATTTAGTATCCTACGTATCTGTGGAGATTTTTCCCGCAGTATGCACAGTGTTCCCCGAAATTGCGGAATAAAAGCGCACCGCAGTGATAACATAAAGCCCCACCGCTTTTTATACCCCATATAAATATGACGATCATAAGAAAAATATTGATCACAAGAGCAGCCGTGGTCGCTGTCATATTTTTGGTAACAGCAAGGACCGTCCATACAGATACGTTAAGCAGGACAAGTTCAATAAGCAGCAGGATCACAAACAACCTTCTTTTTTTGAGA
>CAMPAP010000026.1 GCA_946631935.1 uncultured Lachnospiraceae bacterium
AAAGCGGCCGCACATCTTGCTGCTCATGTCAAGTGTTTTTATAAAAAAAAGACCCCTATACCATTTCTGATATAGAGATCTTTGTTTGTCATCTTAACTTAATGACATTGAGCCCGGGGCTGTTCTTTTTTTATATCACGCCAATATCTCACGCAGACTTCTTATCTTTAGTTTTCTGCTTGCGGTTACGATCACAAGATCCTCATCCCGGATGCTTTCTGCGCCGGAGGGAAGAATGGCTTCGCCTTCTCTTATTATCGCAGAGATTATGACACCTGACTTTATCTTAAATGAAGGATCCATGAAGCGGATGTTTGCAAGAGGGAAGCCTTCCTCTGCGGGAAGCTCGATGATCTCAACATTGTCATCGGCTGCCATATAGAATTTTCCTATCAGTCTGTCATTGTCTATGCTTTCATAGTATCTTAAAAATCTCATGCATTTAAGAGCGCAGGATGATGTCTGTGATACCGTTATATCAATATTAACCTTATGGAGAAGTCTCGCATGCTCGGGATTTTCCACATATGTCATGATGGCGGGGATTTTGCAGGACCATGCATACATGCTGATGACAAGGTTTGTTTCGTCCTTGTCCGTAAGTGATATGAACATATCGGGATTTCCGATCCCCGCTTCCTTTATGGCTTCTATTACATCATTGCCCGAATACACTATCTTGCACTTGGGAAAACGCTCCATAAGATATGAACATCTGTCCTTGTCTATCTCAAGAACAGTTACGTGAACAGGGTCATGCTCGATCTTTTCCAGGAAATACTCGGCAACTCTTCCTCCGCCGACTATGACGATGCTGCTTACCTTGTGACGCTTTGCGCCCAGCTTTTCAAGTGTTTTTTGCAGATCTTTCTGCACAATGGAGATGGTCAGATTGTCTCCGGACTTTATGGTAAAATCGCCCTTTGGTATGATCAGCTTATTGTTTCTCATGACCGCGGAGATAAGGATCTTCTGACCTTCGCTCTTTCCAATCTCGGAAAGGGTTTTGTCTTTCAAGGGGGAATTGTCCAGTACGTTCAGATCAAGGACTGAGATCATATTTCCGAAAAAGCCTTCGATCTTCGTAAAACCCGGCATTCCGATATTCTGATAGATCTCATCTGCCACATCAAGTCTGGGAGTTATGAGATAGTCGATCCTGTACTGTTTTTTGATATCCTTCGATTCTCTTACAAGGTCAGGGGATACTATCCTTGCGCAGGAATACCTTGTTCCGAGCTTTTTTGCCTGCATGCAGCTCAGCAGATTGATCTCATCCGTGGGAGTAAGGGCTATGATGGCATCTGCGGATTCCGCACCTGCTTTTTTCAAGGTTTCAAGGGAAGCTCCGCTGCCGACAAAACCGTTGACATTGTACTTATCGGTTATGCTGTCAACCATCTTCTTGTCTTTGTCGATGATGATTATGTCGTATTCTTCGTTCGAAAGCGAAGACAAAAGTGTGAGTCCGGTTCTTCCTACTCCGACGATTATTACCTTCATATGAAATCCTTTCGTGATGAGTATATATTGGTAGTCTTTTTACGACCTGTGAATCCTTTTTGTCTTGTGGTCTTCAAGGGCAAAGTATACATTTTTCACCGTCAGACCCTGTACGAGTACGGAGAAGAATATTGCTGTATACGTTGCGGTGAGTATCATCTCAAACAGGTCGTTGTCAAAGATTGATGCCGTCTGCATGGCAAGTGCAAGGGACAGGCCTCCCTTTAATGCGGACCATGTCATGAGACATGAAAATTCAGTAAGATTATATCCTCCGGGGATCCTTTTTCCGGTAAGAAGAGTACTGGAGAGGACTCCGATAAAGCGGGACGTGATCAGTGAGAAAAGTGTTGCGATAATGATGACTGCAAATGCTTTGCAGATGTCCGCTCCGAGGATCGAAAGTCCGATCATTACGAACAGTATGGCGTTAAGGAGGGATTCGAGTATCTCCCAGAAGTGTTCATAAAAATGCTCCCTGTCCACCACCACAGCGACTCTCTTTATCTTATTCATTTCATAAGAGAAGAACAGTCCGCATACAACGGATGCGATGACACCGGAAAAACCGAAGTGTTCGCATATCATATAGACCAGCGAAACATCAAGAAGCGAGATGATGATGTAGTTAATGGGATTGTGGGTGATCTTAAGGAGCGAGAAGAATAAGAATGAGATCACGAACGCCACGATAAATGCACCGAGGACTTCCCGGAGCATGAGAGTGACGAAATTTTCTCCTGCGCCTGAGCTTGTTATCATGGATCTTACAAAAATGAAAAGTGTTACGCCGGTTCCGTCGTTAAAAAGAGATTCGTTTTCTATGACGGAGCATACGTTTTTTGAAAGGCCGATCTTATTAAGGATACCGGTTGCTGCTATGGGATCTGTGGGAGAAACGATACATCCTAAGAGTACGCATGTCCAGAAATCCATCGGCAGTTTGAAGATAATGGCAAAGACATAAAACAAAGCTCCGAAGAAGAACGAAGAAATAAATGTCGACAAAAAAGCCAGCAAAAATATCGGTCTTAAGTTTGTCTTGAACTTTGACATGTTGACCTTGCTGGCTCCCGCAAAGAGCATGAAGCACAGCACGCCGTCCATCAGGTATTCGCTGAATTCGAGCTTGCTGACATTTTCTATATATCTGCTCAGAAAATCGAAACTGATAAACTGCTTTAAGACAAGGAGTATGGCAGAGGATATCAGGGTGAAGAAAATAAGGGCTATGTCACTCTGCATATGAAAAAGCTTTTCGTTCAGAATATTGATACAGACAATATATATGAGAATAACTATGAAAAATAATAATGGATTCATTGTCTTCCTGCTATCGCGTCAATAACGCCGTCTACAACGGGTTTCATATGATCATCGGTGATACCGAAGTCCATCAGCTTGTAATTCCATGCACTTCTTGCGATACCATGCTTGTCAAAACATTTGCAGATCATCCTGTACCATTTTAGAGCATCTTCACATGATGCAAGGTCTATGACACCGAATTCTCCGCAGTAGAGAGGAACGTCTCTTTCCTCTGCAACGCGTACAGCCTCATCGATGAGCTTTTCAAAATACTCGATACCTATGACAGCTTCCGGATCAAAACCGTTCATCTTTTCAAAATATATTCCCAGCTGCGCGTCGATATATTTATCATAATCCTTATATTTTGACTCGAAGGGCATCCTAAAGGAAGTGTCCATGGTAGAGATCCAGTATGCACCCTGGTGCGTAAAGATAAGAGGCTCGTAGCAGTGGAAGGTATATACGATCTTGTCGTCAAAAGGCATTGCAAGGTCTTTAAGAGCCTTGATGCTGTTGTTGAAATAGCCTCCGAAGATGATCCTCATATCAGGGGCATATACCCTGATCCTCTCAACACACTTTCTTGCCACTTCGTTCCAGATATCATTATATTCCTTTTTGGTAACTTCGTTCAAAAGCTCGAAGCACATACGGTCCGAATACTTTCCGTATCTTTTTGCAAATTCCTCCCACAGTCTGTAGAAGCGCTCCTGATATGCGGGAGTCTCGAAGAATCCTTTTTCTCCGTGGTTTTCGTCAAAGCTGTAGCCATAGGTCTTATGAAGATCAAGGATCATGTTGAGATCGTTTTTTTCACATTCCCTTATGGCAAGATCAAGATACTTAAAGCCGTCTTCTATGTAGCCTTCGTTATTATCCTCGAAGAGCTCGTAGTCGACAGGGATCCTGATGTGGTCAAGCCCCCAGTCTTTTACAACCTTAAAATCCTCCGGGGTGATAAAAGTGTCATAATGCTCTTTTTTGTACTCGCATTGTGAGAGCCATCCGCCAAAATCTATGCCGTACATATATCCGTCGAATTTTTTCATATAAATCACCTTTGATTGAGCTTAACAGCGTCTTACTGATAATTATTAGGTAATCCTCAGATTTTTTCAAGTCTTACATTTCTGATGTGAATGGTGGCAGCAGAACCCTGGTTTCCCATATTAAACTCAACTCTTCCGGAGTCATCGCTTTCCTTTGTCATGTCGAACTCAAATTCGAAGGTCTGCCATTCTTTCGTAAGGTCTATGGGAGTGTCCGGGAAATACCTGATCCAGTCCACATTTGGTGCCGTGACCGCAGGTTTCATCTGCCTTTCTTCATCCGCATAGCTTTCAAATGAGAGCTTATATCTGCATCCCTTTTCCATGGGCATTCCAGGCTGTACAAGCTGAATGGAATATTCCTCCGTTCCGAAGTTTTCGGTTTTTATGATGATCTCACCGTCTTTTATCTCGGCAGATCCTATTCCGTCATTGAATTCAAGGAATATCCAGCCTTCTTCATCAGACAGGTCTTCTTCTTCGGAAAAGTCCGGATTAGTGATGAAGTTGCCTGTTTCGTCAGCTTCTTTCATATTCAGGACTTTAACGGGCTTTTCGACATTTTCGTCATATGAATCTTTTTGGAAAAATCTGACATAGTCAACTCTCATCTGGGCTCTTTCGTCAAAGGGAGTAGTCTCGTCAGGGTCTCCCGGCCAGTTTCCGCCTACCGCAACATTTAATATAACATGGAATGGCTGGTTGAAAGGAGCGGGGTACGGCCTGCTTTCAATGCCGTCAGATCCTGTGAACCAGTCATTTGTTTCAAAATACTGATTACCGTCAACGAACCATTTAATGCTTCCCGGCTCCCACTCGATGGCAAAAATATGATATTCGTCTGCAAAGTTTCCGCTTTCAAGCTGGATAAAACCCTGGTTTTGACGATGGGGCTCGCCGTAGTGGACAGTCCCGTAGTTTTTTGAAATATCGTTTCCCAAAACTTCCGATATATCGATCTCACCGCACTTTGGCCACTGGCCGTAGTACTGTTCGTCCTGGGGCATCATCCAGAAAGCCGGTAAAAATCCCTGCCCTTTTGGGAATCTGATCCGGGCTTCGATATATCCGTACTTTATATCATGCTTATTCTGGGTATTTACTCTTCCGGAAATATATGAAACTTCTCCGTTATCATCAACGATCTTGACGGGCTGAATGATAAGTTCGCCGTTTTCAACATATGAGTATTCGGGACTGTCGACATACTGCTGAAGCTCATTATTGACCCATCCTGCAGGGTGGGTCTCCCTTGTCCAGTCTTCAAGGCTCAGTTCGCTCCCTGAAAATTCGTCATGCCATACAAGCTTATAGCCCTCGGGGGCGATGATGTCCGCTTCTGATATCTCTTCAGCCAAAACTTCCGCATTTCCGGTTTCTGCGGTAGTGCTGCCCTGAGTTTCCGCAGCTGACTGTTTCCCGCATCCGGAGAGGATCGCTGTAAGGGAAAGGATCATTGCTGCGCAAATATGTTTTTTCCTGATCATAAATACCCCCTCAAATTTAATGGTCATCTTTAAAGGTCATCTTTAAAGGTCATCCCGTTCCGGATTTAAGAACTACTTCACAATTTTACCATATATGCACATACATTAAAAATATCTAAAAACCATACCTATACCTGTTTTTCTGTGCTATAATCTTTTGACGTAGTTATTAATCGGATTGCGTTGTATCCCCGCATATGGGGAGCTGCAGCAAAGGAGAAAAAAATGAATATCAAATCAAACACCAAAACAATCGTGGGACTCGGACTTCTCACAGCCATCGTAGTTGTACTTCAGGCATTTGCCCTGGGTGTCAAGTTCGGTATCTTCACTGTCTCACTCGTTCTTGCCCCTATCATCATCGGAGCCGCTCTTTACGGATGGATCGCAGGAGCATGGCTCGGTCTTGTTTTCAGCATTGTTGTTCTTCTTACCGATGCGGGTGCGTTCCTTGCGGTAAATATTCCCGGAACCATCATCACTGTCGTATGCAAGGGCGTTGCAGCAGGTATTGCCGCAGGCCTTGTTTATTCGGCCGTTTCCAAAAAGAACAGAACACTTGCCGTTATCCTTTCCGGTATCGTTGCACCTGTTGTCAACACCGGGATCTTTGTTATCGGCTGTATCGTCTTCTTCCTTGACACCATCAGGGGATGGGGAGAAGCCAGCGGATATGATAATGCCATAGCTTATATTTTTGTCGGAATGATTGGTATCAATTTCTTTATCGAGCTTGTGATCAACCTGGCCCTCAGCGCCACCATCGTACAGATCATCGGCATTGCAAAAAAGAGTGATATCTGAACATACCGGAGAAAAAGAATATGATACTTGCATTTGACGTGGGAAACACCAACATCGTCATGGGTGTTCTCGATGAGAAAAAGACTTATTTTCTGACGAGATTTGCTACCGATCCAGGCAAGACCTGGGAAGAGTATGCAGTACTGGTAAAAAATATACTGGAGATCCGCGGAGCCGATATTGACGGCATCGAAGGCGGTATCATTTCATCCGTAGTTCCTCCCATGAATAATATCCTGGATCAGGTCATCAGGGTTCTTACGGGTAAAAGATCTCTTATCGTGGGACCGGGGCTTAAGACCGGACTTAATATCGCTGTGGGGGATCCCGCAGAGCTTGGTGCGGATCTTGTTGTCGGAGCCGTTGCCGCTATCGCAAAATATGAAGCCCCCATGCTGATCATGGACCTTGGAACCGCAACCACCATTTCCGCCATAGGAAAGGATAGGGAATTTTTGGGAGTCATCATCTTCCCCGGCGTAAAGATCTCTTTCGATGCACTGGTGGGAAGGACGGCACTGCTTTCAAGCATTTCATACGACGAACCCGCAAATGTTATAGGAACCACCACAACGGATTCCATGCAGTCGGGACTCATATACGGAAATGCCGCAATGCTTGACGGGCTTGTGGACAGATGCATTGAAGAGATGGGAGAGGTGAAGTCCATAGTCGCAACCGGCGGCATCTCATCAAGGATCGTTCCCCACTGTAAGCATAAGATCGAATTTGACGACGACCTGCTTATAGACGGACTCAGGATCATCTACTACAAGAACGTAAAAAAATCAGGAAAAAAATAAAGACCCGAATGAAAAGGCGCCATCCGATATTCATCGAATGGCGCCTTTAGCAGATGGGCTCCTCATTATCCATTGGCGGATACCTCCTTTTTTATTCTGTTTTCAGTGTGAGGTTAGATTTCCGGTTGTGTCTTTTTACGAAGTCACGTTTCATTTTTCCTACGGCGATCTTCATCTGAAAGCATATATAAACGGTGCGGTCTGCTTATCTTAGATGTTCTGCACTTACCTGTGCCCTATGCCGTGTTTTCACATTTCTTCCAAAGACTGTGTCCGGTACTCTTTTCTTTGTTATAGCCGGTCGGCTTTATTAACTAGTACATTGGACCACCCTCCAAAAACTGTTTCCGGGTTACTGACTTAATGTCCCATTGGACCGTCCTCCTTTTCTAAAAGCTCTTCCTGATCCGTTTTGTTTATCAGGTGCTTTTGTTTTATGTGCCTATAATAATCTAAAAATTTATCCTTGTCAACACTTTTTTCAAAAAATTTATAAAAATATCGAAAATATTTGCGAAAACGTTTAAGTATTTGTGAAATATTCTGACAATTCTAAAACCTCATAAATGTGGGATCCTGACGTTTTGCCCTTAAATACGGGCTTTCAGGGCTGAATCCGTTGCCTTAAGAACCCGGCCTCAAAACTTCACATTTACAGCGTTTTCTGTTATTCTATAAGTTGGTTTTTTGTGTGAAATACAAAGAATTAAAAAGAATTTTCAAAAAAAATTTTAAACACGGAGAAAAAAAGATGTACATTACTTGTCTTGACCTTGAGGGAGTTCTTGTTCCCGAGATTTGGATCGCATTTTCTGAAAAAACGGGTATTCCCGAGCTCAGAAGGACAACAAGGGATGAGCCCGACTACGATAAACTCATGAAATACAGGATCGGCATCCTTAAAGAGCACGGTCTCGGACTTAAGGAGATCCAGGAAACCATCGCAACACTCGATCCCCTTCCCGGAGCAAAGGAGTTTCTTGATGAACTCCGTAGCAAAACACAGGTCCTTATTCTCAGCGATACTTTTGAACAGTTCGCAACACCTCTTATGAAAAAACTGGGATGGCCCACCATCATGTGCAATACCCTTGAAGTAGGAGAGGGCGGTGAGATAGTCGGATACCGCATGAGATGCGACAAGTCAAAGCTTACTACCGTTAAGGCCCTTCAGTCCATCGGATATGAGACCATAGCAAGCGGAGATTCCTTCAATGATCTTGGAATGATAGAGGCTTCAAAGGCCGGTTTCCTTTTCTGCACAACGGATCAGCTTAAGAAGGATTATCCGCAGTATCCTGCATTCGAAGAATATAAAGATCTTTTAAATGCGATTTTGAAAGTGACTGAGGCTTGACCAATTACAAACTGATAATCAGATACGACGGCACGAGATATAAAGGGTGGGAACACCAGCCCGGTGAAGAGATGACCATTCAGGGCAAAATGGAGACCGCCGTTATGAGAATGCTCAACCCTTCCGGGGACGGCAGCGTGATCTTAGGATCCTTCGAAGGCAGGATCCCTGAGATAATCTCAGCAGGCAGGACCGACGGAGGCGTTCACGCTCTTGCCATGTGTGCCAATATGCATCTTGAGACGGACCTTTCTATTGACAGGATCCGGGATGATATAAACAGAAACCTTCCGGATGACATATGTGTCATAAGCGTTGAAGAAGCACCGGACAGGTTCCATGCAAGATATAACGCAACAGGCAAGACCTACAGATACACCTGCTATGCCGGGGATCTTAAGCCGGTATTTGACAGAAAGTACTGTTACGAACTCGGCAGACTTCCCGATATAGCTGCCATGAAAAAAGCGGCCGGTTTCATCATCGGAGAGCATGACTTTAAGTCCTTCTGCGGAAATCTCCATATGAAAAAATCATGTGTGAGGATCGTCGATAAGATAGATATTTCCTATGAGGATGAAAGACTTACCTTTACATATCACGGAAACGGATTTCTCCAATATATGGTCCGTATTATGACGGGGACACTTCTTGAAGTGGGACTGGGGAAAAGGACCCCTGAATCCGTGAAGGAAGTCAGTGAGTGCCGCAACAGATCAAAGGCGGGGTTCACCGCCCCTGCAAGAGGCCTGGCACTTGTTGAGGTTGATTACGAGGAGATATAGATGTCTGAAAAGATCCTCTACATAAGAACCGATATGAATGAAAAGATCGCAACGGGGCATATGATGAGATGCCTTTCTGTTGCTGACTCTGCAAGGGAAAAGGGTGCGGAGTGCATATTCATTACCGCAGACGATTCTGCCGCTTCCCTTATTTCAAAGAGAGGATATGACAATATAGTTTTAGGCTCTGAGTATGATGACATGGACGGAGAACTTGAAAAGATCATTCCCGTCATAGAAAGCAGAAATATAAAAAGGCTCCTTGTGGATTCATACAGCGTTACCGAAAACTATTTTTACAAGCTGGGCGAGCATCTGGATGTTTATTATATAGACGATCTGAACTCATTCCCCTATCCCGTAAAAGGGGTCATTAATTATTCGAATTATGCAAATGATGATTTTTATCCTGTCAGATATCCGGGAACAAAATATTACCTTGGCTGCGGATATGCTCCTTTAAGGGATGCATTCAAAAACCCGGAGCCAAAAAATATTGCAAGAAATGTTAAGAACATTCTGCTTATGTCCGGAGGGTCCGACCCTTACGGGATACTTCCTCGGATAATAGAAAGCATCCCTGCCGGAAAATACGAGACCATAAATGTGATCTGCGGAAGCTACAATAACAAGCTGGCCGAGATCAAGGAAAGATTCGAAGGCAGAAAAGAATTACATGTTTATTCAAGAGTGGAGAAGATATGGCAGCTTTATGCCGAGGCGGACATTGCGGTCTCTGCGGGAGGAAGCACTCTTTATGAACTTGCCTCCATGGGTGTCCCCACAGTCACATATTCTTTTTCCGACAATCAGATACATAATGTAAGTTCCTTTGACCTGGACGGACTCATGCCCTGTGCCGGAGATGTAAGGGGCGGAAATGTTCCTGCAAGAGTTTATTCTTTTATTGAAAAACTTGACAACATGGATGAGAGGCTTGAAAGATCCAGGAGACTTCAGAGACTTGTTGACGGCAAGGGTGCTGACAGGCTTGCCGACGTGGTACTTGATTAAAAATGCGCAAGATAATAAGTAAATTAAATAAGATTCTTTCCAAGGACCAGAAGCATAAGATGGCTCTGCTTTCCGTGATGATGATCATAGGAGCGCTGATCCAGACCGCGGGTGTGGGGATGCTTGTATCCGTGGTAAACATCGTCATCGACCCGGTTAAAAGCGCTGAGAGCAAACCCGCACTTATCTTTTACGATATCATCGGAACGACTCCCGGGGGCGGCTACCGCATCTTCCAGTATGCGGTTATGAGTCTTATGATCCTTGTCTTTATACTCAAGAATTTCTTTTTATATCTTCAGCAGAAGGCCATGTATGCCTTTGTATATAAAAACCAGTTTTCCACATCCGAGCGCATGATGAGGAATTTTGTCAGAAAGGATTATGAATTCTATCTTAATGCCGACACTGCTGTTGTTCAGAGATCCATAACATCCGATGTCAACAATATGTACGCACTGATCCTTTCGATCCTCCAGCTCATATCCGACGGCTTTGTCTCTTTTTGCGTATGTGCTTTTTGCCTGATGCAGAGCGGACTTATGACGGTGGTCCTTGCTGCGGTCCTAATACTTTTACTTTTTATCATCAAAAAGAAATTAAAGCCCATCATGCATAAGGCCGGCGTGGACAATCAGGATTATTACAGCGGACTTTTCAAATGGATATCCCAGAGCGTCCAGGGTATCAAGGAAGTCAAGATCTTCGGGCGTGAGAGATATTTTGTTGATTCATATAATAAGTGCGGTGAAGGATATGTAAATGCCGTGCAGAAATATTCACTCTACAGCAACATCCCCAAGCTCCTCATTGAGGCTGTGTGCGTCGCTGTCATGATGATATATATGATGATCATGATCTATATGGGAAAAAGCTCAGAGTCCCTTATAAGCGATTTTGCGACACTTGCCGCAGCGGCACTTGTGCTTCTTCCCGCAGTTAACCGTATCAATAACCAGATCAATTCCATGGCTTATTTTGAGCCCTTCCTTATGAATGTCAGCGACAACCTCCAGGAAGAGATAGATGAAGAAAATACGGATATGGCCTTTGCTACGGATGAACCAAAGCTTGAGATAAAGGAAAGCATCGCATTTGACGGCATCACCTATTCATATCCCGGAAGCAAAGTCAGGATCCTTGATAAAGCTGATATTACGATCCCCATAGGATCCAGCATAGGAATAGTCGGAACAACAGGCTCCGGAAAAAGCACATTTGTTGATGTGCTCTTAGGGCGCCTTAATCCTTCAGAAGGTACCATCAGAGTAGACGGCAGGGATATAAGGGATAACTACAGAGGCTTTCTTAAAAATGTGGGATACATTCCCCAGATGATATTCATGCTTGATGATACCATAAGAAACAATGTTGCCTTCGGGATCCGCAAGGAGCAGCAGAGCGAAGAGAGAATATGGGAAACACTTAAGGAGGCTGCCCTTGATGATTTTGTAAGATCACTTCCTGACGGCCTTGATACCGGAATAGGAGAAAGAGGCATCAGAATCTCCGGGGGACAGCGCCAGAGGATCGGTATCGCAAGAGCTTTATATTCAGACCCCGAGGTTCTGATCCTAGACG
>CAMPAP010000027.1 GCA_946631935.1 uncultured Lachnospiraceae bacterium
AGCCTCTTACACAGGAAGCTATTGATACCGCAAAAGCAGCAGATGCCGTACTTATGGGTTCCATTGGCGGTAATACCACCACCAGTCCCTGGTATAAGCTTCCTCCCGAGAAAAGACCCGAAGCCGGACTTCTTAAGATCAGAAAAGAACTGGGACTTTTTGCCAATTTAAGGCCCGCATATCTTTTCCCCGAGCTTTCTGCGGCATGTCCTCTTGCAAGTGATACCGCGGGAAACGGTTTTGATCTTCTCATTATGAGAGAACTTACTGGCGGTCTTTACTTCGGCGAAAGGCATAC
Organism: uncultured Lachnospiraceae bacterium; assembly: GCA_946631935.1. GTDB lineage: Bacteria > Bacillota > Clostridia > Lachnospirales > Lachnospiraceae > AC2028. The sequence continues at coordinate 299 of CAMPAP010000027.1, forward strand.
TGAGGTTGTTGACGGACTCCGCACAGCAACAGATACCCTTACATACAATGAAGAAGAGATCAGAAGGATAGCTATTAAGGCTTTCGAAGCTGCCCGCAAGAGAAAAAAGAAGGTAACTTCCGTTGATAAGGCCAATGTTCTTGATTCTTCAAGGCTCTGGAGAGCTGTTACCGCAGAGGTAGCAAAGGATTATCCTGACGTTGAGCTTGAAAACATGCTGGTTGATAACTGTGCAATGCAGCTTGTTAAGGATCCCGCACAGTTTGACGTTGTTCTTACCGAGAATATGTTCGGAGATATTCTTTCCGATGAAGCCAGCATGATAACAGGATCCATCGGAATGCTTTCATCAGCATCACTTAATGAGACAAAGTTCGGACTTTATGAGCCCAGCCACGGTTCTGCACCTGATATTGCGGATATGGATATTGCAAATCCTATTGCAACCATCCTTTCTGCGGCAATGATGCTGAAGTATTCATTTGACCTCAATAAAGAAGCAGACAGCATTGAAACTGCCGTAAAACAGGTGCTTAAGGACGGATTCAGGACAGTTGATATATTCTCCGAAGGATGCAGTAAGGTTGGATGTACCAAAATGGGAGATCTTATAGCTGAAAGGATCAAATGATCAAAAAAAGATCCCTGTCAAAAGATCTTTCATACAGAATAAATCTAAAGATGAGAAAGGAAACAGACCATGAGAAGTGATTCGGTTATGGTAGGTGACGCACAGGCGCCCCACAGAAGTCTTTTTAATGCACTTGGTATGACTGAGGAGGAAAGAAAACGTCCTCTGATCGGTATTGTTACTTCCTATAATGAGATAGTTCCAGGACATATGAATCTGGACAAGATCGCTGAAGCTGTTAAGCTGGGTGTTGCAATGGCAGGCGGTACTCCCGTTCTTTTCCCTGCCATCGCTGTTTGTGACGGAATCGCAATGGGACATATCGGTATGAAATACAGCCTGGTAACAAGAGATCTTATCGCTGATTCAACCGAATGTATGGCAATGGCTCATGGATTTGACGGCCTTGTATGTATCCCTAACTGTGACAAGAATGTTCCCGGTCTTTTGATGGCTGCTGCAAGAGTTAATATCCCCACTGTTTTTGTATCCGGCGGTCCCATGCTTGCGGGCCATGTTAAGGGATGCAAGAGAAGCCTTTCTTCAATGTTTGAAGCAGTCGGAACCTATGCTGCAGGCAACATGACCAAAGAAGAGCTGACAGAGTTTGAGGAAAAGGTTTGTCCCACATGCGGTTCATGTTCCGGAATGTATACCGCTAACTCAATGAACTGCCTTACCGAAGCGATCGGTATGGGACTTAAAGGAAACGGAACGATCCCTGCCGTTTATTCAGAGCGTATCAGACTTGCAAAGCATGCCGGAATGAAGATCATGGAGCTTGTTGAGAAGAATATCAAACCCAGGGATATAATGACCGACAAGGCATTTAAGAATGCCCTTACCGTTGACATGGCTCTTGGCTGTTCGACCAATACGATGCTTCATATACCTGCAATCGCTAAGGAAGCAGGTGTCGAGCTTAATATGGAAATGGTAAATGAACTTTCCGCAAAGACTCCTAACCTTTGCCACCTTGCTCCTGCAGGCCCCACATATATGGAAGACCTTAATGAGGCGGGCGGTGTATATGCTGTAATGAATGAGCTTTCAAAGAAGGGGCTTATCGAAGAAGACTGCATGACAGTATACGGCACCACAATAGGTGAAAATATCAAAAACTGCATCAATAAGGATCCCGAGGTTATAAGACCCATTGATAATCCTTACATGGCAACAGGCGGAATCGCAGTCCTTAAGGGTAATCTTGCACCCGATACAGGTGTTGTAAAACAGTCCGCAGTTGTTCCCGAAATGCTTGTTCATGAAGGACCTGCAAGAGTATTTGACTGTGAAGAGGATGCAATCGCTGCCATCAAGGGCGGAAAGATCGTTAAAGGTGATGTTGTTGTCATAAGATATGAAGGACCTAAGGGTGGCCCCGGAATGCGTGAGATGCTGAATCCCACATCGGCCATTGCAGGTATGGGACTTGGATCAAGCGTTGCGCTTATTACAGACGGAAGATTTTCCGGTGCATCAAGAGGAGCATCCATCGGTCACGTATCACCTGAAGCTGCCGTTGGCGGACCTATTGCCCTTGTAAAAGAAGGAGATATCATCTCCATAGATATTCCCGGAAGAAAGCTTGATGTCAAGATCTCTGATGAAGAGATGGAAGAGCGCAGAAAGGCATGGACTCCCAGAGAGCCCAGAGTAACTACCGGATATCTTTCACGCTATGAAAAACTTGTTACAAGCGGCAACAGGGGTGCTGTTCTTGAGATCCCCCGCAGCTGATGAAGAGTTTTTTTAAGCTTATTTTCAGTATATGTATTTCAGAAATAGTTTTAGGAGATTTTTGTTATGGAAATGAACGGTTCCGAAATAGTAATTGCATGTCTTAAAGAGCAGGGAGTTGATACCGTATTCGGTTATCCCGGAGGTACCATTCTCAATATTTATGATGCTCTTTATAAACATCAGGATGAGATCAGACACGTGCTTACAAGCCATGAACAGGGTGCTGCACATGCTGCCGACGGTTATGCAAGAGCTACCGGCAAGGTTGGTGTCTGTATGGCAACCTCAGGCCCCGGAGCTACCAACCTGGTAACCGGCATTGCTACTGCTTATATGGATTCCGTTCCCCTTGTTGCCATAACTGCCAACGTAAATCTTCCTCTTTTGGGAAAGGATACTTTCCAGGAGATTGATATTGCCGGCGTTACCATGCCCATAACAAAACACGGCTTTATCGTAAAAAACATAAATGATCTTGCTCCCACCATAAGAAAAGCCTTTAAGATTGCCAAAACAGGACGTCCCGGCCCTGTGCTTGTGGATATCACGAAGGATGTAACTGCTGCTGTTTGCGATTATGAACCTGCTTATCCCGCAGAACCCGAAAAAGAGATAAAATTCAGCGATAATGATCTTACCGAAGTTGCGGAGATGCTCTGTAAAGCCAAAAAGCCTTTTATCTATGTTGGAGGCGGTGCGATCATTTCCAATGCTTCTGAAGAGGTCAAGGAACTTGCAGATCTTCTGGATGCTCCCGTTTGCGATACTCTTATGGGTAAGGGTGCTTTTGACGGACACAGCAGAAGATACACCGGAATGATCGGTATGCACGGAACAAAAGCTTCAAATCTCGGCGTTACTGAGTGTGATCTTCTTGTTGCGCTTGGTGCCAGATTTTCTGACAGAGTTACGGGTAATCCCAAAAAATTTGCAGAGGGTGCAAAGATAGTTCATATCGATGTTGATGCTGCCGAGATAAATAAAAATATCCGTGTGGATGCATCTTTGGTGGGTGATCTTAAGCTTACTCTTTCAAAGCTTAATCCCCTTATCACAAAGCAGAACCATGAATCATGGATGAAGAGGATCGATGAACTTAAGGAGAAATATCCCCTGAGCTATGATGAAAGCAAGCTCACCTGCCCGTATATCATCTCGGAGATAGACAGGATAACAGATGGAAAAGCCCTTATCACCACGGATGTAGGCCAGCATCAGATGTGGGCCGCACAGTATTATAAATATTCATCACCCAGATCCTTCCTTTCATCCGGCGGTCTCGGTACCATGGGATACGGTCTCGGCGCATGTATCGGAGCCCAGGTTGGAAGGCCTGATGATATTTGCTTTAATATCGCAGGTGACGGGTGTTTCAGGATGAACATGAATGAGCTTGCCACGGCATCCAGATATAACATTCCCATCATAGAAGTTGTTATCAACAACCATGTTCTTGGAATGGTAAGACAGTGGCAGACTCTTTTTTACGGAAAGAGATATTCACAGACAGTCCTTAATGATAAGGTTGATTTCTGTAAGGTTGCTGAGGCCCTTGGATGTAAAGCTATCAGGATAACCAAAAAAGAGGAAGTTGAACCTGCCATCAGGGAAGCTATCGATGCTAAATGCCCCGTTCTTCTTGACTGCATCATAGAAGAGGATGATAAGGTATTCCCCATGGTTCCCGCAGGTGCTCCAATAAGTGAAGTATTTGACGAAAAAGACATGAAGGAAGACTGATCCGGATGCCTGATGAAAGAAAGAAAAATCTTAATGTCAGGATACTGGTCTCGATCCTTACGGTCCTCTTTTCCCTGATAGCACTTATATATCTTTTGACTGCTTTTTATTTCAGGAAAAGATTTCTTCCGAATACCTGGATAGGGGATGTTTACTGTACAGGGAGGAATGCGGATTCCATTGCTGCGGATCTTCGTGACAAGATCATCATCCCGGATATCACCATATCCTGGGAGGACGGAGAATATGAAAACTCTGTTATACCTTCTTCCGATATAGGGTATACATATGATCTCAGGGAGAGCGTATACAGATCCATCGGCAGCCAGAATACTTTTGCATGGCCCAAGGCTTTGTTCGGAAAAAACGTACTTCATCTTGTTCCTGTTATTACATATGATGAATCCGCCCTTGATGAACGTTTTAACAGTCTTGACCGGATCGTTTACGAAAATTCAACCGAATGTGAATACAGTATCGTTTTTGATGAGACATCAGGTTATATAGAAAAAGATACACATATTCACAGACTTGATACGGGTAAAGTGCTGTCTGATCTTAAAGCCTGTCTTTCGGAAGGAAGGCTCAGGCTTGATGTGGATGATTCATATTTTTACGATGAGCCGTATAACTCTGATGAGATCGCAGAGCAGGATTATTATGATCGCATGGCATCATATCTGAATACGGATCTTGTATATGATATGGGTGCGGAGAAGATCCCCTTTGATATTTCTCTGATGAGTTTTCTCATAAAAAGTGAAGGCGGAAGGCCTGTAACGGACGAAAAAGGGGATTTTGTACTTGATGATGAAAAGATAACCGGATGGATTTCGGATCTTTGCAGTGATTACAACACCTACGGCCTTGACAGGCAGTTTGTTTCTTCAAACGGAAAAACAGTCACGGTTCCTTCTTTTTACAGTGATTACGGAACACAGATCGATGAAAAGGCAGAGCTTTTATTTTTAAGAAATGCTCTTAAGTCTGAAGAAATCCGGGATGGTGTACCCGATATCCATATCCCTGAGTATGAGCACGAGGGATTTGTAAGAGGTCTTGATGATATCGGTGATACATATGTCGAGGTGGATCTTACAGACCAGTATCTTTATTATTATAAAAACGGAGAGCTTATCCTTGAAACAGATATAGTTTCCGGTGATATTCCCAAAGGATGGGCCACTCCCAGAGGAACATTTGCCGTTTACGGAAAATATACTGACCAGTATCTTTACGGCAGGGATTATATCGATTTTGTTTCTTTCTGGATGCCCTATTTCAGAGGTTACGGATTTCATGATTCGGACTGGAGAGATGAATGGGGCGGTGAGATCTATACATATGACGGATCCCACGGGTGTATAAACATGGATAAAAAACCGGCTGAAACTCTCTACAATAATATCGAGATTGGTACACCGGTCATCGTTTATGATTATTGATTATCAGGTTGACTTAAACTTTAATTAAGTTTATTTTATAAAAAGCATTATTTAAATCAGGAGGTATTGTTTTATGTCCAGAGTTTACAATTTTTCTGCGGGACCTGCTGTTTTGCCCGAAGAAGTACTCAAAGAAGCAGCAGAGGAAATGCTTGATTATAAGGGATCAGGCCAGTCTGTAATGGAGATGAGCCACCGTTCAAAGGTTTTCGATACCATTATCAAGGAAGCTGAAGCAGATCTTCGTAAGCTTATGAACATCCCTGATAATTATAAGGTACTTTTCCTTCAGGGCGGCGCATCACAGTTTTTTGCCGAAGTTCCCATGAATATGATGAAGAATAAGAAGGCCGGATATATCATCACAGGCCAGTGGGCAAAAAAGGCTTTTCAGGAAGCTAAGATCTTCGGAGAAGCTGTTGAGCTTGCATCAAGCGCTGACAAGACCTTCAGTTATATTCCCGACTGCTCGGATCTTCCCATCACAGATGACATGGATTATGTTTATATCTGCGAAAACAATACCATTTACGGAACCAAATATAAGACTCTTCCCAATACCAAGGGAAAGATCCTTGTATCCGATGTTTCTTCATGCTTCCTTTCAGAGCCCGTTGATGTTACAAAGTACGGCGTTATCTACGGCGGCGTTCAGAAAAATGTCGGACCTGCAGGCTGCGTTATCGCTATAATCAGGGAAGATCTTATAACAGATGATTGTCTCCCCGGAACACCTACCATGCTTAAGTGGAAGACCCAGGCTGATAATGATTCTCTTTACAACACGCCTCCCTGCTACACCATCTATATCTGCGGAAAGGTATTCAAGTGGCTTCTTAAGATGGGCGGACTTGAGGAGATGAAGAAGAGGAACGAAGAGAAGGCTAAGATCCTTTATGACTTCCTTGATTCATCAAAGCTTTTCAAGGGAACTGTGGTAAAGGAAGACAGATCTCTTATGAATGTTCCTTTTGTAACAGGTAATGAGGAACTTGATGCAAAATTCGTTAAAGAAGCTACCGAAGCAGGTTTTGTCAATCTTAAGGGACACAGAACCGTGGGCGGCATGAGAGCATCCATCTACAACGCTATGCCTAAAGAGGGCGTTGTAAAACTTGTAGAGTTCATGAAAAAGTTCGAGGCTGAAAATGCCTGAAAATAAATGCCTGTAAAACGGCAGAAAAGGAGTACTTCAATGTTTAAGATCAATTGTCTCAATCCCATTTCACAGGTAGGTCTTGCAGATCTTACATCGGATTTTCAGATCACCGACAAGGCTGATGATGCGGAGGGCATCCTTGTAAGAAGCGCTTCCATGCATGAGATGGAACTTCCCGGTTCACTTCTTGCAGTTGCAAGAGCAGGTGCGGGAGTCAACAATATTCCTCTTGATAAATGCGCAGAGAAAGGTATTGTAGTATTCAATACCCCCGGTGCAAATGCCAACGGAGTTAAGGAACTTGTTATTGCCGGAATGCTTCTTGCTGCACGTGACATAGTCGGCGGTATTGAATGGATCAAGGATAATGCTTCCGATGCGGATATTGCAAAGACTGCAGAGAAGCAGAAAAAGAATTTTGCCGGATATGAGATCGCAGGAAAGAAGCTTGGTGTCATCGGACTCGGTGCCATCGGTGTTAAGGTGGCAAATGCAGCTCTTCATCTTGGAATGGATGTATACGGCTATGATCCTTATCTTTCCGTTAATGCTGCATGGAACCTTTCAAGAAGTGTCAAGCATGTTGAAAAGGTAGAAGATATATATAAAGAGTGTGATTATATCACCATCCATGTACCTCTCCTTGATTCCACCAAGGGAAGCATAAACAGGGAAGCTATCTCCATGATGAAGGACGGAGTTGTGGTCATCAACTACGCAAGAGACCTTCTTGTTTCCGAGACAGATATGCTTGAGGCTCTTAAGAACGGTAAGGTTTCAAGATATGTTTCAGATTTCCCCAATCCCACAACTGCAGGCCAGAGAGGTGTCATTCTTACTCCTCATCTGGGAGCAAGTACCGAAGAGTCCGAGGATAACTGTGCGAAGATGGCGGTATCCGAGATCATGGATTATCTGAATAACGGAAATATCAGAAATTCCGTTAACTTCCCCGCACTTGATATGGGTGTTTGCGACAATAAGGGAAGGATCGAGGTATTCCATAAGAATCAGGCTAATATGATCACCCAGTTCACCGCCGTTATCGGTGCGGAAAAGATCAATATCTCCGATATGATGAATAAATCAAAGGGAGATTATGCTGTTACGATGCTTGATCTTGATGATGCACCTACAGAGAGCCTTGTTGAAAAGCTTTCCGGAGCTGAGGGAGTTATCAGAGTAAGAGTCGTAAAAGGCTGAAAAGCATGAGCTTTTAAAGAGTTATATAGTTAAAGGGGACAGATTTTTGATATGTACCCAGAATCCTGGACACATTGACGGCCCTTTTAGGTGAAACGCATGGATGCTTCCCTGTACTTTACAGGGGGCATCCATTTTGTTTTCTTCTGGATCCGTTCATTGTTGTAATAATCTATATATTCACGGACTGCGTCCGAGAACTTCTCAAAAGATGTATATTCCTTTTCATATCCGTAGAACATTTCGTTCTTTAATCTCCCGAAAAATGTTTCCATGATACAGTTGTCATAGCAGTTGCCTTTGCGCGACATCGACTGGATGACTCC